>JAAANX010000151.1 GCA_009909085.1 Cyanobacteria bacterium GSL.Bin1
GGGCAACTGGCTCAGTTCTTCCGCCTTGGGGAACGAGTGCTCTTGGCTCATCATCATGGCTTCAGCTTAACCCTTTTTTGACTCCTGTCAACCCTTATCCCTGAATCCTTACCTATTTCTGCCTCTAATCCAGACCTTAGCGGTACGGTCAATGTTGAGCAGCAAAACTTGCTTCCTGAATTTGAAATCAGCCCGATCACGCTTATTCCCTTAACCCTTAGTTCTAATTCCTGTTTCGATAATCGTCAAATTCTTAATCTCAACATGGATAAGGATTCTGCTTCAGATCTGATGCTTCCTCAATGGGAATCGCCACAATCACCAGATAATTGGCAACCGGGAACACCGATTGAAGAGGGAAATCAGTTGATTGAAACTGAGGATGGGATCTATTTAGTTAAAAAGGGCTGTTAACTCCCGCGGAAGTTGTTTAGATAAAAATTTCAGCTAATCTTTTCGCTTGTTGTTTACTAATCCCACGTTTACCATTAACGATTTCAGAAATAACACCGCTAGAGCCAACTCCTTCCTTCTCTAAATCAGCTTGACTAACCCCTTTTGCTTCCATCAGGGTTTTCAGAACAGAGACAGGAGTAGAGTTTTGACCAGGTGTAAAGGTTTGATTTTCGTACATCTCAATTAATACCATCCAGACATCAAAAGCCTGCTCCTCTGCTTCTGTCCGACTTTTCTTGAAGAAAAGGCTTTCCGAGATCGATAAAGCTTTGTTGTATTGTTCCTCTGTTTCAATAACAAAGGGAAGAATGCTTATTGGAATATAAGTAGTATCTGGATCAGTAGTAGGGGTCATTTTTCCCAGCCTCTTTACTATACTCAGCGTGAGTTAACCATCAAAAAACTAGTTTTTCAATAAGTTTTCAATTTGGCTTAGTAATTCTTCTACCTGAGTAGCAGTTGCTTCCTCAAGATTATCCCCTTGTTTTTGCAAACGGGTTGTTACGGACTTAGCGCGATCGCGCAACTGCTCCCAAGATTTTGGGCTGGGGGATTGTGATTGCAGACGAGCTTTAACTTCGCGTTGAATGCGCGATCGCGTCCATTGTTCTTGCAAAGCTTGATCTAATAATTCCCGTTGCGAAGCTTCGTCAGGGAGACGGGCAATCGGAAGAACCGAAGAACTCGGGAGCTTTCCTTCTCGAACTGCCGTTAGTAAAAAGTCTGGTAGCTTTAGTAAAGGGAGGCGATGTTTGCGAAAAGTCTCAGGGCTCATTCCTAGGCTATCGAAAAAGGTAAAGATTGATTCGATTTCAGAGGATGTGCTTTCTCGTAACTTCGCGTTCCAAGCATTCGTTTTAATTCGTTTGACTGCTTCCTCAAATGAGCAATCCAGTTCAATGGCTAAGTACCGTAAAATTCCTTCAGTCTCGTCAATAACATCAAGCGCTTTCCGCGTCAGATTTTCCACTAAAGTAATCTTAAACGCTTCGGAATCACTAATGTCTCGAATGACAACTGGAACCGTCTCTAGTCCCACCTGCTTAGCAGCTTGAAACCGTGAGTTGCCACAGATAATGTCATATTTTCCGGTTTTAGCAGAGGTGCGAACTAGGAGTGGTTGTAGAATTCCCACTTGCTGAATCGAATGAGCTAATGCTTGGATGGCTTCTGGGTCAACATATCGTCGCGGTTGCCCCGTAAAAGGAATCAACGTTCCAATTGGTACTTCTTGCTGAGGCGTATCTAGATCGGCATATAAACCGCCCAAATTTGCTAATGGATCACGCTTCCTTTGTTCTTTAGCCATAGCATTGTCCTAATATTTCTCTGACTATTTTATGGACACCGGTGTCCATAATTTACGAAATCGATTCTATTAGCTCAGCCGCAATTTTCTGCATCAGTTTAGCACAACGATGGGAGGGGCAAAATTGAGAGATGGGTTGTCCCGCTTGCGATGATTCTGAAAAAATAACAGAACGACCCATTGCTGTCAGAATGGGAGCAAATTGTGACAAATTGGCATTAATACTTTCCATGCTTTCTTTTCCCTGTCGGGTTCGCTTGTCATATCCCCAAGGGAGAAACGCCCCAATCTTTAAGTTGGGATTAGGGCGACGGCGAACACGTTGATAGGTATTGAGAAATAGCTGCACGCCTTTCAAAGATTTAAACTCAGGAATAATCGGGACGATAACATAGGAGCTTGCAACGAGAGCTAAGTAAGAGAGGATTCCGAGGGAGGGAGGACAATCAATTAAAATCAAGTCGTAGTTTTCCTGAACCATAGATAACCCCTCCTTTAGGCGAAAATCCCGCATATCGGCACCAATTAGCTCAATCTCTGCTTGCGAGAGAAAGATGTTGGAAGGGACCCAATTTAAGTTGTCGTTGCTTTGAATGGGTAGAGGGTCTTCCTCAATTAGAGTGGTGTAGATGGTTTCTTCTTTTTTTAGTTCAATTGGATCAACTCCTAGGAAAAGGGTCAAACTGGCTTGAGGATCAAAGTCTACGAGAAGCATACGATAGCCAAGTTGACTCAATTCATAGCCTAAGTTATATGTGACGGTGGTTTTACCAACGCCTCCAGATTGATTGAATGTCGAGATAATAGTTGTCACTTTCTTTACCAATTTGATTATCTCAATTAAATCTAATATAATATATGTTGAACAAGTTGACCACTATTGTTCAACATAAAATAATTATAAATAGCCAAGCTAACGTAAATGAGTCAAAGTTTTGGCAACCTGATCCGTCAAGCTCGTATAGATAAAGGATATAACCAACGTGAGTTAGCTCAGTTACTAGGAACTAGCTACACTTACTTGTCAAAACTTGAGAATGACCGTGCTGGGACGCCTCCTAGTAAGAAAACCATCGATAAATTAGCGACTCATTTAGAACTTAATGCTGAAGCATTAAGATATCTAGCTGGTCGCATTACAGAGGAAGAAGCAAGAATTTTTGAGAATTTTGTCAAGCATAATTATAAAATTATGGCGACTTTATTTTACAAAATGCGCGATGATCCTGATTTTGTTCAAGAAGTTATTAAATCAGATGTGAACTACCCCGAGTAAGCTGATGCTGTAGTCGGGGCTTCGGTACTCTCAGAAGAATCCGAAGACTCTTCCATCGGGGAATGCCCAAACTTAGATTTACGCCCAAGTTTTGGACTTCTATCCCCTCCTACCGCAGCCGTCCCTGTTCCAGAGACGGTAAGCATTCTGATTCCCTCTGCTCTTATATTGGCACTTGCATTTTCGTCACGATCATGGTGAGTGCCACATTTCGGACAAGTCCATTCTCTAACACTTAAGTCTAGACTTTTCATTTCATAATGACAATTAGAGCAAAGTTTAGAACTAGGAAACCATCTGTCAATCTCGACTAAAACGCCACCTTTTTCTTTGAGTTTATAGTCCAAAAAGTTGACAAACATTCCCCAACCGACATCAGAAATTGCTTTTGCTAGTTTGTGGTTACGAACCATACCCATGACATTCAAATTCTCCACTACGACTACCTGATTATGATCCACAATTTTTCGGGATACTTTATGGAGGTAGTCTTGGCGGGTATTGCTAACTCGTTCGTGTACCTTAGCCACTAGCTTTTTCGCTTTTTCTCTTGATTGAGAATCCTTTTGTTTACGGGCTAACTTTTTCTGTTTACGCTTGAGATTTTTCTCATGTTTAGAGAGGTGTTTAGGGTTAGGAAATTTGGAACATTTCTCACCATCGTTAACAATGGCAAAATCTTTGATTCCTAAATCGATTCCCGCCACCTTACCTTCTGTAACTGGGGTTGGCTCTTCCTGTTGAGTCTCAAATAATAAAGAAGCGTAATACTTTCCAGTAGGACTTCGACTAATGATGACTGTCTTCAACTTCCCATCCTCAAAAAGTCGATGAATTTTTGCTTTGACCAGCCCTTTCATCTTGGGTAGTTTTAAGGCTTTATTATCGACTATCTTGACACTTTGGGGGAATTGGCAAGACTGTCTTTGATAAAAACTTTTGAACCTTGGATACCTTGCACGTCCCTCAAAAAAGTTTTTATAAGCTCTAGTCAGGTTCAAGGTGGTAGCTTGTAAGACTTGAGAAGGACAATCTTTCAAGAAAGCAGTTTCTTCTTGACGTTTTAATTCAGGAAGATAAGCATTAAGAGCCGTTCGCCCTAACCCTTTTCCTGTATCTTTGTAGTGCTGTTTGCAGAGAGCTAAGGCATAGTTCCACCAATACCGAGCGCATCCCATCACTTGGTTGAGTTGGGACTGCTGAAATGGTGTGGGATATAAACGTACCTTGATTGCTCTAGGCATGACCAAAATAACGTAAATTATATTTATGATAAAACAAATCTCGTAATTTGTCAATCTCAAGGCATCGAACCTCTGTCGGGTAAGGAAGAGACATCACTGTCTCCCCCTCCCCTCAGAACCGTGCGTACCACTTTCACGGTACACGGCTCAAGCAGACAAGAACTACCCGTGTCGGGCTTTATGACATTCACGGTGGAGGATTTCCAAATTATTTAGATGATTGGAACCACCGTCTTTTCGAGGTACGATGTGGTGAACATCATAAGGTTCGCCGTTGAAGATGGATTCTCCACAATGTTGACAGGTGAAGTTTTGTTTCTTGGCTAACCTATGTTTTTGTTTGGGTAGTCCCTTAGATGTAAGGATAGACTGAAAGAAGTTGAGTATCCGACTTGCCTGCTATGCCCTCCAGTTTATCTTGTCCCGCCTGCAACTCTGAGCGTATTGTCAAGAATGGCAAGATCCATAATGACAAGCAAAATCACCGCTGTCGTGACTGTGGCAGACAATTTGTTGAAGAGCCACAGAACCTGCCAATTAGTCAATCCACTCGTCACCTGATTGATAAACTCCTGCTCGAAAAGATTCCTCTAGCTGGGATTGCCCGAGTTACAGAGGTTTCAGAATCTTGGCTCCAACAATACGTCAACACCAAATACGCTACAGTTCCTCGTCAACTCAAGACAAAGGACAAAAAAAAGGGCGCTTGAGCATTGAGTGTGATGAAGCCTGGTCGTTTGTAGCCAGTAAGGGCAACAAGCATTGGATTTGGCTTGCTATAGCCCGCTTCTGTCACTTTCCGAATCAATGAGTAGATAAAAAGCCAGATTATCCAGAAGAAAAGTAAAATTGGAATTGACTGAGTTCCGCCAGTAAAGCATTAAAGCCCAATAATAAATGAGAATTTGGGAAAATATCTAGCCAAGGTTCAATTAAATGAAAAAGGAGCAGAGGTTGCGTTAATAAGCGTAGGTTATTTAACACATTTTTCCAATTTTCTACCGAATTCTAGTCTTGATGTTCCAAAACTTTAGTTATTAAGTTATTATCCTCATCTGTCGCTGACTCTGCTTCTCTAATCCGCAATAATTTTAAGGCTTCTAAACTGACCATTAGGTACGCAGAAAAGATCATTTCCCACCACTTTTCAATTTCAGAAAAGCCAGTAAAGCGATAGTCAGTCCATCCCAGTTCCTGTTTTCCTTGACGAAATCCATATTCTACCCAAGTGCGATTTCCATAAAGGTTTCCCAGTTTTTCTTTGAGGTCTTTTAACTTTCTTTTGAGATTTCCAGGAAGGTTAGTCATAATCAAGGATGTCGAATTCTCAGGTAGCGTTTCTGTATCCGTGGTTAATTGCCAATAAGTAATCTCATGTCTCTTCCCATAAACAATTTCTCGAATCCATCTCGTTTCTGTATTGCCATTGCTAAAAGTTCTAGTAAATTGACACCATTTATTCGCTCTAACCCTTTGCTCTTGCGGTAGCCAGACTCCGTGATTACTCCGAATTGCTACAATATAGAAAAGTCGATGTCGATTTAATTCCCCGATAAACTCGCTACTAGATGTTGGCTGAAGTGGAGCTACCATTTAGGTAGGGTTAACCAATGAGGGTAAAACCATGCCTAGACTTGCTCCAACACCCTTACAACTGACCGAGACAGAACGGTCGCAACTGCAACAAGTGGTTAAGCGCCACAGCACTCCTCAGCAAATTGCCTTGAGAGCCAACATTATTCTTTTAGCAGACGAAGGACTCAATCATCGAGACATTGGACGGGAGCTTAACATCAGTCGAGATCTGGCAAGACTGTGGCGCAACCGATGGCTAGCGTTGAGCCAGACGGATGTTGCTGTGCGGGAACGATTAGTCGATGCCCCTCGCTCTGGTGGTCCTCCAACGTTCAGCTTGGAGCAGATTCTGCAACTATTTGCGATGGCGTGTGAGCAGCCTGAAACCTATGGAGGACCCATCAGTCATTGGACTTCTCGAGAACTAGCAGACGAGATGATCAAACAAGGCATTGTGGAGAGCATTTCCCCCCGTCATGTCGGACGATTGCTGGACGAAGCAGACCTAAAGCCACACCAGTCGCAGTACTGGTTGAATCCCCCCCCGACCCTCAATTCGACGACAAGGTGAAAGATATCTGTGAGGTCTACTTGAGTGCAATGGAGCGAGCAAACGAGGGAGAGAGAACGGTTTCTTTAGACGAGATGACGGGCATTCAAGCCTTAGAACGCAAAGCTAAAACCCAAGCGATGCGACCTGGCAAACGAGAACGACAAGAATTTGAGTATATTCGCCACGGAACCCAAACGTTGATTGCCAGTTTTGATGTGGCTCAAGGTCGGATCGTGGAAGCAACGGTAGGAGATAGGCGTACCGAGACCGATTACCTGAGCCATGTTCAACAATTGATTGCCACAGACCCCAAGGCAGTGAAATGGCATTTGGTGATGGATTGCTTGAACATTCATCAATCTGAATCGTTAGTGCGATTTGTGGCTCAAACCGAAGGACTTGAGCTTGACTTGGGGGTCAAAGGGGAATCGGGCATTCTCAAATCGATGCAAACTCGCTCAGCGTTTTTAGCTGACCCAAGCCACAAAATCGTGTTTCACTTCACCCCCAAGCATTGTTCCTGGTTGAATCAGATTGAGATGGGGTTCAGTATCTTGGTGCGTAAGTTACTCAGACGAGGCAACTTTGTGAGTAAAGAGCAACTCAAAACCCGGATTCTGGAATTCGTCGATTACTTCAATCGCACGATGGCTAAACCTTTCAAGTGGACTTATGAGGGCAAGGCATTAAAGCAATGACAAAAAGTAGCCAAACTCACGCCCAAGTCTACTACTTTCACCATATAAACTGTCTGCTAAAACCAATTCAATCTGAAAACCCACCTTAATTAATTTGGCAATTATTTCTGTAGCTATTGTAATCTTAGTCTGATATTTGTCTCCCTCCTTGAGTGTCCCTTTCGGCTTAAATACTTGAAACCATAAAGGAAAGGTAATATTTCTCCATAAACCATAAGCATTAACCGAAACAATTCCTTGCTCAATTTTTCCAATACTTCCTAAGTACTGTCTAGCCACATAATCTGTCTTTTTCCCCTTCTTTCTATCCCCAGTTTCATCAATAATAACCGTTATCGGTTCTCCTTGCAGCGCTTCTTTGGTTACTCTTAATCTTCTCTTTCTTAATTCTGCTGCTGACCAGGGTGCATTAGCCATGAAATGGTGTAGAGATTGGGCGGAATTAATTCCTACTACTTTCGCAATTTCTGGAAGAGATTTCCGAGGAATTGGAGCAATAATTCCTAAATGCAGATATTTGAAATATTCATAGTTTCTCACATCTTTAAATAAGTCTTGGTAATTCCTACAATATTCATCTACTACTGCTAGGGTGGGCTGTGGCTCTCGAGGTAAATGTTTACGAATCTGTAACGCTACATCCATTATCCCTCCTAATCTCTAGGGATTTTTATCTGACTTTTCCCTATTTTAAGTCGGAAAGTGACAGAAGCGGGCTAAGGTGATTCTGACCATCATTAAGAAGCCCACGCTGAAAGAACTCGCCGTCAGTGTATGGAGTAACTCTCTT
Source organism: Cyanobacteria bacterium GSL.Bin1 (assembly GCA_009909085.1). Lineage (NCBI taxonomy): Bacteria > Bacillati > Cyanobacteriota > Cyanobacteria bacterium GSL.Bin1. The sequence goes on from JAAANX010000151.1 coordinate 7,902, forward strand.
TTGTCACTCTAGGGAGAGTAGAATAAGGAAAATCCTCCTCAAAGCTAGATTGAGACTATGGTAGAGCCAAGAGCTGCGACTCCAACCGTAAAATGCGTGGATAGCTACTGCCAACTATATCAAGATTTATTTCCAGAAGTCCGAGCCTACGAGAGCTTTAAATATCTTCATGTCGGTCTAATCAGTGAAATCAAAAGAAAAAGTTTGCCAGCAATCGCGAAAATAGTAGGATTAGAAAATCATCAAGGACTACACCATTTCCTAACCGAGTCACCTTGGTCAGTTAAAGAATTGGAAGCCAGAAGATTGGAAATTATTCTCCAAGTATTAGAAGGAAGAAAAATACAAGTCATTATTGATGAAACAGGAGACAAAAAGAAAGGGAAAACCACTGACTATGTCAAACGACAATATCTTGGAAATTTGGGAAAAATAGAGAATGGAATTGTTTCGGTAAATGCCTATGGTTATTATGAAGGAATAACGTTTCCTCTAATCTTTAAGGTTTTCAAACCCAAAGAAAGATTAAAGGAAGGAGATTGTTATCAAACTAAGCCGGTTTTAGCCGCCGAGATAATTAAAGAACTCAGAGAAAAGGGGTTTCAGATTCAACGAGTCTTAGCAGATAGTTTATATGGAGAAAGTGAAAGTAACTTTCTTTCTATAGTTGAGGAGTTAAACCTAGAATATGCAGTGGCAATTCGGAGTAATCATGGAGTCTGGCTACTGAAAGGACAAAAAGTAAGAACCAATAAATGGAGAAAATTTGAACATCAACAGTGGGATGGGACAACTGAAACTAGATATATTAGAGAAATTATTTTTGGCAAGAGAAGAGCCAGACAATATTGGGAAATTACTACTGATCCAGAGCAAGTTCCGGAAGAGTCAACTTGGTTAGTAATGACTAAAATCCCCAATCTAACCTATAAAGAGGTGGGGAAATTTTATCAAATCCGAACTTGGGTTGAATATGGTTTTAAGCAAAGTAAAAGTGAATTAGGCTGGGCTGATTATCGGGTCACTGATTATTCTGATATTGAAAAGTGGTGGCAACTCGTTATGTCGGCTTACCTGATGATATCTCTCCATAGTGAAATTTTGAACCCATTGGTTTCTCCTGTAGAGAAAAAGTTCCAAAATCATGATTGGTGGAATCAAGAGAAAGGCTGGAAAAACTGGCTCAATAACCTTCGCTTAATTTTACAACCCTTTATTAGTTTTAATTTAATTTTACGATGGCTTGAAGTTTTTCCAATTCCACAACTTTCTTTGAGTTTCCCCAGATTAATTGCAATTATGAATGAGTTCGATTGTTTAAGTCGTTTAGTCGATTATTGGGATAGTTTTCATTATTCCTCTGCCTAGAGTGACAAAAGAGAGGTAATCACAGATTCAATTCTCATTTCTCCCATGCAAGTTTCTGACGTGAAGTTAGGTGAGCCTGAATTTCTGAGCGTGATCGCCAAACGGGACGTAATTCTTGCTGAGCAAACAGTTCTAGCTGATCCCCGACATGAGAGGAATGGGGTTGAGTAGCATTGCCATAACTTGTCAAAGCCCTTGCTCTAACCGGATCAGAAAATTCAATGGCAGCAACATAAGAATCCCCCAAAATTGCTTGGAAACGATCGCGATTTTCCATGGGAGCAAACCGTACGGTTCGGAAACTACCCAAACGTCCTGGGGCACCGTTAGCTGGTAAGTCCAGTTCACCTGCTTGCAATCGGAATACCTCTCCCCAAGGCACATCCAATGCCCCGTAGGTTTCTTTGACTTGAGCCGCAGCCGTTTTCAAGGCGTCTACCGCTTGCACCGGATCGGCCAAATGATCGGGGGTAGTCAGCGGGAAATCCTCGCTCCAACCTGTGGCAAATAATTGCTCCCGATTGACTTGTCGGTTCCAAAAAGTAAACAGCACTGCCCCTTGACTATCCGCATTGGCTTGACGATCCCAGTTTTCCAGGACATTCGCGGCTTGCTCGACTAATTCGCCTCCCTGTTGCCGCGCCGCGCCGATGAGATCGTCAAGCACGCGATCGGCTAATTCCATGCGCGTTGAATGTTTATAGGCGATAAGTTCTTCAAACGAGATCGTTTCATCTTCCGCTAACATCCCGGCAGAACGTTGCGCTCGAAATTGCATCGGCCCTTGCGGTGCCATATAAAGGGGATAATCCGCTGCTTCCAATGCTTTTGGAAATGTCGTAGTCCAAGGGGCATCATTGGCATTTTGAAGCCACCCGCTTGCTGGATCCAGAACCCGTGGCAACTCCTCGTAGGAATGAGTGTTTGACCAGAGTGTGGTGGATGTATCGCCAGGAATGAGACCCGACCAATATTCAAAGTCTCCTTGCTCGCGAATAGGCACTTGACCGTTAAAAAGGTGTAAGATATGTCCCTCCCGATCCGCATACATGACGGTAAAAGTCGGGAGTTGTAAGCGTTTGAGAGCGGTTTCAAATTCACTCAAGTTTTCGGCACGGCCCATCTCCCACCATTGTTCTAATGCACCGGGCTCATCCAGCCCCACCACTCGCAGCGCGATCGCGCTCTCATCTGTTTTAGCAATTACGGGACCATGAATGGAATGTTGGATGGTCAGTGTTTCTTCCTGTAGTGTGCCATCCTCTTGTTTAATTTTGAGGGTTTTTTGTTCGGTTTCAAATGCCCGAACTTGACCGTCAAATTCATAGCCTTTCTCAGCTAGTGTCAGTTCATAAGCATCCCAGCCATCATGCTGATTAATGGTATGAGCCCAGCCCAGATTGTTATTAAACGCCACATTTAGCACAGGAATTCCGACGAGGCTTGCCCCGTAGGCATCCATATCAGGGGTTTGAATCTGAGCTTCGTACCAAAGAAAGCGATCAGACCAAAATAGGTGGGGATTGATCAGTAACATGGCATTGCCGCTGGCAGAACGGGAGGGACCAATTGCCCATGCGTTAGACCCCATGGTGGAATTTGCTGCGGGTTTGGCAGTCTGGAAATCTTTTTGAATTTCCCCAACCTGTTCCTGATTAACAACAAAGGTAAAATGCAGGACTCGTTGCAAATGGGCGAGTACGTCTATGGGGTTGATGGGAAGTACAGCTTCAACTTCAGTACTGAGTAACTCAGGATGGGTTTTGGCATAGTCATTAATCCCAGCAGCAAAGGCATCAATATTTTTACGAAAGGCAGGGGATTGTTCTTTGTACCATTGTCGAGCGCGATCAGGAATTCCCATTGTCCAAACCCATTGATCGGATTCTAAATATTGCTCTCCCCAATATTCAGCAGCGCGACCGCGAGCTTGTCCATAGAGACGCAAGAGCAAATTGCCGTGGCTGTGCATCTGTGCCCAACCGAAAGCATAAAATGAACTATTTTCATCTTCGCTATAAATATGAGGAACCCCATAGGTATCCCAAAGAATTTCAGATTGGTCTGGCTCAATTGCAGAACCAGAGTTATTAATTAGTAAGGCAAGTAAAAAAGCCAAAATTAAACTGAGGAGAATAAGTTTATGAAAGAAGAATCTTTTTAAAGTGATTAACATATTTAATTAAATGTTCGATTACTTCCGTTATTCTTGAATCCAATGGGTTAAATCTCGATTCAGTAAAGAGCTTATTTTTTCCACTTCTGGTGCAAATTCTGCTTGAAGACGTTTTCTAAGACTGGGTTCCATAGATGAACGGGATTTACCATGAATTGTATTCATTTCTCTTATTTGTAAATAATTTTTATATAAAGATTTTTTAACTGGATTAGGAAGGAATTTTCCTATATTTTTAGTGATTGGGCTGACTGCAAGTTGATTTAATTTATTTTGTAAGAATTTATTCCGAAATTCTTTATTGGGATTAATCACTTCAAGGTTAGGTTGAAAATTTTTATTTATTTCTAAAAATTCTAGCATTTCATAATAAACTAATTCTGTTCTATTTCTAAAATCATCAAAAACAATTATTTTTATATTGTTTGGACTAAACACATCAAGATATTTTTTAAGATGTTTTGCATATTTTATAACTTCTCGATAAGAAAGTCCTTGAATTACATTTGATGCACCAGGAATTTGAACGCCTTGTTTGCGCTTTTCCATTTCTTCTATAGCAGTTTCCAAATCTTGGTTCTTTTCATAACCAACATATAAAAGATTACTATGTAAAGATTGAATCATATCAACAGGATTTCTTAACATGACCAGTATTTTGGCATCAGGAGAAAATTCTTTAATTTCTAGAGGGGCATTATCTGAGTAAAGTAGCCAAATAGAACCATCACCAATTATTTTTTCATTTTGGGCTTCAGTAAATAGGGATAGGTACTCTTGTTCGGTTTTAACCATTCGATTAGAAATGTTAAAATCGCTTCCGAAAAAGTGAGGCTCTTTCGTTTCAGGCATAAAAATTTCCGGATGTTGTTGGAGATAGCTGTACATAGCAGTTGTTCCACATTTGGGGGCACCAACAATAAAAAGATTAGGTTTTTTCATGGATAATTCTCCTATAACAATACTTTCTCTAAATAGGTAACCTCATATTGATTTCTTTGTGTTAAAGACTGGTGATTGCCAGATTGCATCATGGTTGTTACTTTGTCCTTCACTTCCAAACTCGCTTCATAAGCACCAGCTTTCCCCTGAGGAGAGATATAGTCAATACGGACTTTTGCCCAATGTTCGTAGTTTTGATCTTGATTTAAAACTTGACCTTTTTTTTGATAATTAAGCCATTGCCATCCTTCTCGGATCCAAATTTCTCGTTCAGCAATCTGTTCAAATTTTGTCAAACCAGCCCAACCGCGATAGCAACGGGATAAAGCGGTAATATCTCCCTCATGCTTGACTAGAGAGGGTAAGACTTCTGAGGCGAGGTGTCCCCAGTACTGTCCTGTTGGTAAATCAATTAAGGTGGGAGCAAATTCATGCCCGCTGAAATGACTAACACGCCAAGCCCGAATGGGATATTGAGAGTAGTTATTTTTTAATTTCCGATAAATGGGGTAACCAAAACGAGCACAGGCAGCATCAACATTACCGTGAGTACAAACCAGTAGTTCTCGCAAATGGTAGTTTTGCTGTCGGTAGGCTGCAAATTGAGGAAGTTGGGAGCGATCTTGGAGTAGTGCAACAGCCAGTTTTCCCACCAAATTGTTCGGAACCAAATATTCTTCTTTTTCAAATTGCGAAAAGGGAGGAGTTGGTTGCCAAAAACAGAATACTCGTCGGTACCCAGGAAACTGCCACTCTCGTTCTGGCGCAATCGCGAGGGGTCGAAATGGGATTTGTTTGTCCGCTGCTAAATCAACCACTTCCGAGGGCATGGGGTCAGGTTCTAACCAAATGGGCTGGGGCCAAGGCAAGGGGGTTTCAATGATCAGAAAACACTGATGAGGAGTTGCTGAACCAATGGGATCTTCACCATTATTTTGAGAAACAACTGAACAAAACTCACAATCTGATAGCATTTGATACTCCTCGATAATCCCTATACTTGTTGATGTTGTTCACTTTCATAATCTGGGACAATTGTTTCTACATCCCGTAAGACCGGAAAGAAATAGCCACAAAGCGCGATCGCGCTCCCCAAGAAAGAAAACAGGGTAAATTGCAATGCCATGCCTGAGCCTTGACTGGTACCAAACACGTCGCCTAGCACGCCTGCGAGCAGTCCACTAGGTTGCATTGCCGGCTCAAACACATAATCCGCCAACGGTCCTGCAATTGCCAGTCCAATCGGAGACATCATCTGAGCTATTAAATAACGCGCTGAAAACACCTTGCCCTGCACAGCAGGTCTGACTTTGGATAGCCAAATTGCCTGATTGGAACTGCCTAACAAGGGAGAAAAAAATCCATTCCCAAAATTAGCTCCCATCCAAACCACGGGTGTTTTGACAATTCCAATGAGCATGGCACTGGCATTACTCAAAACTCCTGCTAATAACATGCCATGAATTTTACGTTTAAAGCCGCCCCAAACACTGAGCGTCAACGCTCCAGCGACCCCCCCAACTCCCACTGCTGCTTGCACACTGGCGAGTACCGTTGCACTATCCCCACTGCGGGCTAAAATCATCGCAGGAAAAATTGCACTTGCGATTGTCGCCACAAGATTAATACTTAATAAAAAGATGAGAATCGCTAACAAACTGGGGCGGGCAAAAATATAGCGGAAACCAAAGGTTAACTCTTGCCAGAGGTGATGGTCTTCTTTCTCCTGTTCGGGTTGCGGAATGTTGATGATCGCGACCGTAGTCACTGCGATGAGAAAAGTAACAATATCAATGGTGAAAATGCCTCCTAACCCAATTACCGGATAGAGAATACTAGCCAAGGCGGGTCCTAGAATTTCTGAGCCGGAATTGGTGACATAGGATCTCATTGCCGTAGCACGGGCAAAGTGTTGTTTGGGAACGATCGTGCTCATGGAAGCGGAATAAGCAAGCCGTTGCAAGTAGTCAAACAAGCCACTCACTGCACTCGCAAGATAGAGATGCCAAATTTGTAAGGTTCCACTTAAAAACAGGAGTAACAGCGCGATCGTTGCCAGTCCTGCCACCGTATCCCCCAGCATAATCAGGCGTTTCCGGGGGAAGCGATCCACAATTACCCCAGCAAAGATAGCAGCCACCACTTTCGGTGTATAGGTAAAGAAAAAAAGTAAAGAGAGGGGGGTTGCTTGTCCCGTTGCGTCCCAAGCCCAGAAAATGAGGGCAAAGGTCGTCATGGTAGAACCGAGGGTGGAGGCAAGTTGTCCCACCCAGATGATGAAGAATTTGCGCAGACTAGTGGGGGCAGTCACGAGTCCTCCTGAAGCAAGTAGCGAAACAGGTCATCGATCACCAGATTGGCAGCAATGGGACCTGTTCCAATCCAGTAACTACCATTAACCTGATAAACGTTACCCTGTTGGACGGCTTCTAACTTTGACCACAAGGGATCGGCTTCTAGTTTCTCCATTACCGTTTCCGAATCTTTGCCATACGTCCAAACAAAGATGACATCCCCATCAGCGAGTTGAAGTTGTTCCTTGCTAATACGACGGACAAACTCATCACCGCGTTGGCTAGGCGGACGGGATAAACCGGCATCTTCGAGAATGGTTCCTGGAAAAGTATTGGGTAAGTAAAGCTCAAATCGATCAGGATAAACCCGAACCACTGAGACTTCCAAATCACGAGGATTGCCCATTTTTTCCTTAAACCTTGCTAAGCGATCGCGATAGTCTTGCATCACTTGCTCAACTGCCTCGGGACGGTTAACTGCTTTCCCAACCGAGGTAAAGACTTGCTTCCAGTCAGCACTCGTTTCCAGTTCAAACAAAACGGTCGGCGCAATTTGCGATGCCTGATCATAAATGTCTTGTCGGTAGGTGGTACCGAGAATTAAATCAGGTTGGAGAGCAAGCACTCGTTCTAAGTCTGGGCGAGGAGAACCGATGCTTTCTGCTTGTTGGAGTCGTTTTTCCAGGTAAGCAGGACGAGGGGTCACGGTTCCCATCGGAAAAAGGTCAATGGCTAATAATGACTCGGTAGTAAAAGACTCTACGGTTACAATCCGTTGCGGGTTTTCTGGAACCTTGGTTTCCCCCATCCCATGCTCAACAGTTCGTGTGAGTTGGGAGGGAGGTGGAACATTTTCAGACGTAAATGAAGTCGAAGTAGGATTATCCTTACAACCGGATAGCAATCCCAGCAGAAGACAACATAAAACAAGCCAAGGCTGGGTGAGAGACAATAGAGAAGGGGATTTTAAGGGAAAGGATGGGAGCATGATTGCAAGAAAACCGAATTTACCAAGTTAGAGAGTAGTTAATCGTCACTCTTCTTCCAGTTGCAGCAAAGGCATTTTGAGGAAGATTACCGCCAAGACTGGTTTGAGACGAGACAGGGAGATACTGATTGTCCAGCAAGTTTTCCAACCCGATTTGCAGGGTTCCCTGACCTAACTTGATACTGCTGATATAGTCTAAAACAACGTAGCTATCGACAGGAGAAGGATCCACCTCTTCATCAAACGCGCGATCGCGGCTACCCACCAACAAAAGCTGTAACCGATTATTCCAACCCGGCGTCGTCTGATTTTCCAAATAAGCGGTTATCTTCAGCGGTTGAATCTGACGAGTACTCAGAGGTTGAAAATCGCCATCATCATTATTGTCACTATCCCCTTCATTCCAACTGAGGGTACCACCAACTTGCCAGTCCTCCTCAATTTGCCAATCCAGCGTCGCTTCCACCCCATAAACTCGCTGCGGCGCACGAGCTAGGCTCGAAATTTCGTTTGGACTACTGGGAACCACTAAATTAGCTCCCAATGCAGAATAATTATAAAACGCAGACAAGCTGGCATTAATATTCTCCCAATTGCCACGAAGACCAATTTCATATTCATCAACTTTTTCCGGTTGTAAATCATCGAAATTACTGCCAATGGCAAAACCATCAGGCGCAACACTGATCACATCCCCAAAGGGAGGAGCCGAGAAACCTTGGGAGAATTTAGCAAACCCGTTAATTTCATCCGTAAAGTTGTAAACCAGTCCCAGATTGAAAAGCGTTTCATTAAAGTTTTCTTCTCCCGCTTCAATGGTTGAACCCACAACGTTGTTAAAGTCTTCTTCTAAATTTAGGGTAAATCGTTCATGTCGCAGCCCTCCACTGAAACGGAGGCGATCACTCAATTGCCACTGGGCTTGCGCAAATAAACCGAGTTTATTAAAGTCAAACTCTGGCAAAATTGGAATCTCTCCCACTTTCCGAACAATCCCCTGTTCATCTAAAAGTGCCATATCTAATTGATTAAAGGTTTGATCACCCGCCTTTTGCGACTCATAATCCACACCCCAGAGAAGACTCGAATCCTCTCCCAGAGACGTATCCGCTTGCAAACGTCCGCCCCAAGTTTCATTATCATTTTCGGAGTTGACAACGGTGCCAATGGGGGCAAAGTTCACAAATCGCCGGTTTGGGGTTCGGGTGCGGTTAAATGTATCCCGATAGTAGGCTTGCGCTTGGATTTCACTGCCGATTAAGTCTTCGTGGGTATAGTTTAAGTTAACAATGGTGTTGTTAATTTTGGGTTCTGTGTCATCTTCGTAGCTTAAATCCTCCTCGACTGCAACGGCTTTTCCTCCTTCTTCTTCAGAGGCTTCGGCAACAAAATCAAGATCTTCTCGCCGATCGCGCGTATGATTAACAGTCAGTTGTAGTCTCTGTTCTTCGGTAAAATCAATACCAAACTTTCCTAAGAAATTGAGCGTATTGGTTTTATCTAATGTGGCATTATTCGGGGCAACGCGATCGCCTTCTGCGTCAAAGAAACTCCCCGTATCTTCACGAGAAAAGGTAAAGGTTAAGTCAAAACGCTCTTGATTAAAAGCAATGGTTTGTTCTTGTTGATTGCTAAAGCTATCCCCTTCTAAGCCACCGAGGGCAGCGCCAACACCAATTTTGGTAGTTGCTTCAAATTGTTCTTCAGTCGGCTCACGGGTAATAATATTAATGACTCCCCCTTTGGCTTCTCCACCGAAAACTGCCGTGGGACCCCGTACCACTTCAATCCGTTCAATGGCAGAAGGGGTAATAAAGCGGGTTTGGATATCCACAGCACCATTGGTTCGTAAGGGAACCCCATCCACTAAAATCTGAGCTTGACGACCACGCAGGGTTTGTACGTTGGTACGGTTTTGAAAACTGGGTGGACCAAATCCAGGCACCAGTTTGCCAAGGATATCTCCTAAGTTTTGAGTAAAGTTAGCTTGTTCCTCAATTTCTTCGCGATCAATGACGGTCACTGACCGAGGTACTTCTTCTTCTCGTTGTTCGGTTCGGGTTGCCGTCACCACCAGTTCAATGGGTTCTTGTTGTCCCATTTCCGGTTGTTGTGGCGTTGGTGTCGGTGCTGGCGGTGGTGCTGGTTCTTCCGCAGTGGTTATATCGGTGTTGACATTGAGAGCAATCCCTTGACCGGTTGTCTTGATTTGCGCTGTGGGCACTGTCTCCGTACCCACCAATTTCACCCGCACTGTATTGGCATATTGCTGAACCACTTCTACCGAGGCAATTCCCGAAGCTGGGTTTTTTTCTACGAACCCCTCTCCTTGGAGTTGGGTATTAATCAAGTCAATGATTAAGGTTTCCCCATAGGTGGTACGAAAGGTTTCCGGTTGTTTACCGGTTGGGGTTTCCAAAATCAGTTCCAGACCGCGATCACTTTTCTGAAGCTGGACATTGGTGACTGCGATTCCCTGGGCAAAAGCGGGTTGGGCGACGATGACTATTGCTGATGCAACGCCACTAACCATTCCTAATCTGTTTAATTGTTGCAACTGATTCACATTGACTCCTCACACTTATGACATCAAAACAGTACAGTTCCTTTCTATTTGAGGACAAAGCAGTTGTTGACTTGGATAATTTCCAACCTCTTTTTAAGAACTCTTGTCAACTTTACCGGAAGCGAGGATTCTAAGTTTTATTCAAACGGAGTTTTTTTTATGTAAACGGATCTTTATTTTGATCAAATGGTTAAAGATAGCTTTGCCAGTAGCTTTTTGGACTGATGCCAAACTTTTTCCGAAAGGCAGTGCTAAAGGCGCTAATACTGTTGTAACCCACGGCGCAAGCGACTTCGGTGATAGTGACGTTTTCTTTCATCAATAAAAGTTGAGCACACTCCATGCGATGATTATGCAGGTAACCAAATACGGTGGTTCCAAACAGTTCCCGAAATCCCTGCTTGAGTTTATACTCGTTACATCCTGCCTCTTGCGCTAATGTTTTTAAGGAGGGAGGATCTGCTAACTGTTCCAGTAATCTTTCTCGGGCTAGATGAATTTTATCGCGATCGCGCTGATTAAGGGTTGCAGCTTGCCGTTGGCAACGATTGAGAAGAGGTTCTAGGGTCAAGGCAATTAATTCTAAGGTTTTACTTTCTAGATAAAGTCGTTTGGTGATACCTTGATACGGACATTGTAGAATTTGACGGAGGGGGATTTGCATGGCTGGGGTGGTTGCATTCACCAAGAAATAGGGTTCTTTTTGGATAGTATGAAAAAATTGCTTGAGAGCTAGACCATAAGATTCAGGCGACCCACCAATTAATCTTTCTAAATGCTGTAATTCTGCATAAATGCTAATTTCTAACAAATTTTGAGGTTTAAAGCAGTCTATAGTGCCACCGGGTTCTAAGCCTCCTACGAGAATGTTTTGTCCCGCTTGCAGATAATTGCCGTATTCATCTTGCAAATATCCACTGAGACGAAAACCCAATTCTACTGGATGTTGACGAGGTGGATTCTTTAAGATGACGCGATCGCGCATTTGAAGGTCTCTAATGACTAAGCCCAGATCATTTTGGAAAACAAATTTCTGAATTTTGCCTTGACCAATGTTTTCCGGTATTTTGGAACCACTTTCAAATTTGTCACTAGAGGTATGCTGATTGGCTTCTAACAGTTGATGATACTTGGCATAAGAAAGCGCGATCGTCATAAGTATTTCTTCCTTTCTCTGGCTCCGTTAGCGGTCAATGCTCGTTTTTATCAAAAAATATTTGCATTATTATCGCATAAATTCAGAAAAAGTTTGCTGACTGTTCCGACTCAAATTTGTCTAGTATTTATCAGTTAATAGCCAAAACACGAGTATTAAAAGGCTTAGCAATATTCGTTAACAAGACAGATACACTTCAAAAATCTTTAAATTATTGAAATATGTTTGCAAGAACGAATTTGATCCAGTAAACTAATAAAAAGTATTTGCAAAAACAACTAAAAACAAGGTAGTTGCAGATTACGCCTTTCTAAAGGCAGCAAGTGACACGGAAAGCATCTGCTATAACCGTGGATCACGCATAGAAAGATTTTGAACATTTCTGTAAGGTCACTTTGTTAAGACTAATCTTTTTTGAGTGACAAGAAAACCTGTGCAAAATTGGCACAAACCATTCATTAGTTTAAGGCTTGAAAAAATCCATGATGCCTGAACCTCATACTGGCTTCTCAACGGAATTTTCTGAGAATTTCATCCAAATTCTACAACAAAGGGCAATTTATCAACCGGATCAGGTTGCTTTTATCTTTCTGGGCGATGGCGAAACCGAATCAAGCCGAATCACTTATCGTGAGCTGGATTATTCTAGTCGGACAATTGCTATTCAATTGCAAGAAATGGAATTAAGTGCCAATCGCGCTTTGCTTCTGTATCCCGTTGGGCTAGATTACTTAATCGCCTTTTTGGGATGTTTGTATGCAGGAGTGGTTGCGGTTCCGGCTTATCCACCGCGTAATCGGCGCAATACCCCTCGCATTGTTTCACTGGTGGAGGATGCCCAAGCCTCTATTGCCCTCACCACTAGCAATTTACTGCCAAAGGTGCAATCGCTATTAGCCGAAAAAGCGAATTTTCCTAGTTTGCACTGGCTGACCACAGATAACTTATCGCCAGAACCTGAGAGATCATGGCAAATGCCTGCCATTAACTCGGATAGCCTAGCTTTCTTACAGTACACCTCAGGCTCAACGGGAACCCCCAAGGGGGCAATGCTCAGTCATGGCAACCTTGTGCATAATGCTGCCATAACTTACCAACTAATGGAACATTCTGCAGATAGTGTGTTTGTTTCTTGGTTACCTACTTATCACGATATGGGGCTCATTGGTGGGATTCTACAACCCCTATATGGGGGATTTCCTTGTATTTTGATGCCCCCGACTGCCTTCCTCCAGCGTCCTTACCGCTGGCTCAAGGCGATTTCCGATTATGGGGGAACAACTAGCGGAGGACCGAATTTTGCCTATGAGCTCTGTGTTCAGAAAATTTCTCCAGAGCAACGAGCTACCTTAGATTTGAGCAGTTGGAGTGTCGCGTTTAATGGTGCGGAGCCGGTTCGCCACAGTACGCTAGAGCAATTTGCCAGCACGTTTGCTGCTTGTGGGTTTCGGCAAGCCTCCTTTTATCCCTGCTACGGCATGGCAGAAGCCACACTCATGGTATCTGGGGGAGAAAAAGCAGTGGTGCCTCGAACCAAACCCGCGGAAAAATCGGCGCTGGAACAAAATCGGGTTGTGGAAGCTCAGGAGCCAGAAACGGTTCAATCATTGGTTAGTTGCGGTCAATCCATACCAGACCAGCAGATCGCGATCGCGCATCCGCAAACGTTTAATCGTTGCGCCCCTGGCGAAATTGGCGAAATTTGGGTTTCAGGTCCCAGTGTGGGTCATGGCTATTGGCAGCGCCCTGAACAAACCGAGGAGACGTTTCATGCCTACCTTGCCGATACGGGAGAAGGCCCATTTTTGCGCACTGGAGATTTGGGATTTCTGGATCGGGGAGAGCTATTTATTACCGGGCGGGCGAAGGATTTGATTGTCATTCGCGGACGCAATCTTTACCCGCAAGATATTGAACTGACGGCGGAACAAAGTCACCCTGCTTTACGCTCGGACAGTGGCGCCGCATTTTCGGTAGAGGTGGGCAACGAAGAACGCTTGGTCATCGTTCAAGAACTGGAATTTCGACAAAAACCAGATACAGAAGAAGTAATTGCTTCCATTCGCGAAGCCATTGCCGAAGCGCATGAAGTGCCGGCTTATGCAGTGGTTTTACTGAAAGGCGGTCGCATTCCCAAAACGTCAAGCGGCAAAATTCAACGCCGTGCCTGTCGCCAGTTCTATTTAGCAGGGGAATTGGAAGCCGTTGGCAGCAGTATTTTAGACCTTGATCCAGTTCCAGAAACGGAATCCCCTCTCCAGCGCGAAGATTTGCTTACGGTTCCCCATTCTGAGCGCGAGGAATATCTCAAGCAATATCTACAACATTTAATTACCCAAACGTTCAACTTAAAATACTCTCAACTTGAATCCCAATCCTCCCTTAGCGCGCTAGGAATGGATTCTCTCAATGCCTTTGAATTGAAAAACCGCATTGAGCAAGAACTGGCGGTGACAATTTCCATTACTGACTTGTTTGATGGGGTAAGTTTGCCTCAGTTGGCACAACAAATCAACGACCAATTAACGGTTGTCAAACGGAATCCGCTTATCCCCCTAACCCCAGAGGAAAAAGCTCAGACATCTCATCCTCTATCTTTTGCCCAACAACAACTTTGGTTCTTTGAGCGACTTGCCCCAGGAACGCCCACCTATAACATTACCCTCTCGATTCAATTGCAAGGAAACCTTGATGTTAGGGCATTGCAGCAAAGCCTAAATGCCATTGTTCAACGTCACGAGATTTTACGAACCCATTTCGAGATTCGAGATGGACAACCTACTCAGATCATTCATTCCCTTACGTTCGACGTTCTCCCTTGTATTGATTTGCAACCCTTACCAGAGGCCGAAGCTGAAGCTGAACGGTTAGCAAAGGAACAAGCCCAAACCCCCTTTGATTTCTCGCAATTTCCGCTGTGGCGAACTCAATTATTGCGCCTCAGCCCGGATCGGCATCAATTGGTTATTACCCTACATCACATTATCGCTGATGGCTGGTCAATGGGCATATTCGTTCGTGAGCTAGCAACCGTTTATGAGGCATTTTCTCAAGGAAAATCGCCTTCCTTGTCGGAATTGCCCATCCAATATGTCGATTTTGCCCATTGGCAACAGCAATTGGATTTTCAGCTGCAACTAAACTACTGGCAACAACAGTTAGCCGGTTCCCTACCTGTTTTAAATTTACCCACGGATCATCCTCGCCCACCGGTTCGCAGCTTTCGCGGGGCACGCCGATCGCGCTTATTGCCCCAAGATCTGATGACGGCGGTGGAATCCCTTAGCCAGCAAGAAGGAACCACCCCCTTCATGACGTTGCTGGCAACGTTCAAAACCTTGCTCTACCGCTATACCGGGCAAACCGATATTTTAGTCGGCTCTCCCACGGCAAATCGCGATCGCTGGGAACTGGAGGGGTTAATCGGGTGCTTTATCAATGTCTTGGTGTTGCGAACCAATCTCGTCGCCGAACCCAGTTTTCGAGACTTCCTAGCCCAGGTGCGTCAAGTTGCCCTAGAAGCTTATGCTCATCAAGCCCTTCCCTTTGAACAATTGGTCACTGAACTGCAACCGGAACGGGATCTGAGTTATCATCCCCTGTTTCAGGTGATGTTTGCGTTTCAGAACGTTCCCCAACCCACGCCCAATTTGTCGGAATTGTCGCTAACCTATCAGGAGATTCCCAGTGAAACCGCCAAATTCGATCTAACCCTCTTTATAGAAACCACGGATTCGGGAACAGTTGCCACGTTTGAATATAACCGGGATCTATTTGAAACCGGCACAATTGATCGGATGCTGGGGCACTTCCAAACCCTATTGGAAGGCATTGTTGCCTACCCCAATAAGTGGATTTCGCAGTTGCCTATCCTAACCGAGGGGGAACGAGACCGTCTCTTAAAACTGGGCCAGACCACGGTGGAACCGTCGCTGTTTCCCCAAAAGTTTGCGGAACAGGCAGCCCAAACCCCGAGCGCGATCGCGGTTGCTTGCGGAGAACAGGTATTGACTTACCAAGCCCTAAACCGATACGCCAATCAGTTAGCCCACTACTTACAAAAACAGGGAGTGGGACCGGAGGTTTTGGTGGGAGTTGCGATGGAACGCTCCCCAGATCTGCTAATTGGGTTACTGGGAATCTTAAAAGCCGGTGGTGCTTATGTACCGCTAGATACGACCCAACCCAAACAGCGATTGCAACTGCTCTTGAACGATGGGCAGGTTCCTCTGTTGCTGACTCAAAAGACGCTTTTTGATGCGCTTCCCGAGACCCAGGCAACCGTCATCAGCCTTGATTCTCATTGGCAAACGATTCTTGAGCAAAGCTCCGAGCCTCCAAAGACTCAACTCTGCCCGGAGAATTTGGCTTACACCATTTATACCTCTGGATCTACGGGAACGCCAAAAGGGGTTGCCATTCCCCACCGCGGATTGGCAAATTACTTAGACTGGGCGAAACAGGCTTATCCCATAACTGAGGGAAAAGGCTCCTTGGTTCATTCTTCCCTTGCCGTTGACATGACCATTACAGGGATGTTTCTCCCATTGCTTGCTGGTACCTGTGTCGAATTCTTGCCTGAGCAATCTCTAACCATGGAAGCGCTGGGCAAAAAACTGCGCAACAGTACCGGCTACAGTCTCATTAAAATGACGCCGGCTCAATTGGGATGGCTGAGCCACCAATTATCCCCGCCGGAAGCAGCGGGACGAAGCAAAGCCTTGATTATCGGTGGCGAAAACTTGGTGAGTGAAACCATTGCCTTCTGGCAAGAGGCAACCCCAGAAACGCAACTGGTGAATGAGTATGGACCCACTGAAACGGTAGTTGGCTGTTGTGTTTATTTTCTGCCCTCGCAACAGTCTCATGCCGGGTCAATTCCCATTGGTCAACCCATTACCAATACAGAGCTTTGCATTTTAGATGCCTATCTGCAACCGGTTCCCATTGGCATTGCCGGAGAACTCTATATTGGGGGTGCAGGTTTGGCTCGGGGGTACTTAAACCGTCCGGAACTCACCGCCGAGCGGTTCCTTCCCCATCCCTTTTCTCAAGCATCGGGAAACCGACTGTATCGGACGGGGGATTTGGCACGGTATCAAGCCGATGGCACCATTGAATTCTTAGGACGAATCGATGATCAAGTGAAAGTTCGCGGGTTCCGCATTGAACTGGGAGAAATTGAAGCGGCATTAGAACAGCATGAGGCAGTTCAAGAAAGTGTTGTTATTGCCCAAGGGGAGCAATTAGTGGCCTACTTGGTCTCTTCTGCTCAATTGCCCAATGTGAGTGACCTGCGAGCATTTCTCCAAGAAACCTTGCCGGAGTATATGATCCCGACTCACTTTGTCCCCTTAACTGCCCTGCCTTTGAGCAACAGCGGCAAAGTGGACTATCAGGCGTTACCCTCTCCCCAACCCAGTCGCCCAGAATTAGCGGTGAGCTATCAAGCGCCCCAAACCCAACTGGAAGAACAAATTGCTGCCATTTGGCAAGAGGTGCTGGGCGTCGAACAAGTGGGCATTCACGACAACTTCTTCGATTTAGGCGGTCATTCCTTATTGGTGGTGCAAGTGCGAGAAAAGTTGCACGAGCGTCTACAACAAAATCTCTCCGTGGTTGACTTATTTGAGCATCCAACCATTCATGCGTTGGCAACCTATTGTACGCAGTCCTCCCCGACGGAAGCGGATTGGCAGTTTCTCGAAAAGCGGGTGCAAGGACAAAAACGGGCGTTTGCCCGACAAAAGCAATTAAGACGTAAGCGTAAACGGTAATGATGAGTGAGGCAAGCATGCAGGAAGAACTAGACGGAATTGCCATTATTGGCATGACTGGGCAGTTTCCCGGCGCCCGGACCCTAGACCAGTTTTGGGAGAATTTGGCGAATGGTGTGGAATCCATTACGCACTTTAGCGAGGAGCAACTGGAACAGGCTGGGGTGGATTCAAACCTACTGAATCATCCGAACTATGTCAAAGCCAAAGGCATCCTCGAAGAGATTGATTTATTCGATGCCAGCTTTTTTGGGTACAATCCTCGGGAAGCACAAACCATGGATCCCCAACAACGGCTGTTTTTGGAACAGGCTTGGACGGCTTTAGAACAGGCTGGATATAGCTCAGATCACTATGACGGTCGCATTGGCGTTTATGCTGGGGTGGGCTGGAACGGGTATTTGTTATCCAACTTAGCCTCGAATGAGGGATTTCTGGATGCCGAATCCGGTTATCAAACCCTCATGGGCAATGAAAAAGATTTCTTAGCAACTCGGGTCTCTTACCAATTAAATCTCAAAGGCCCCAGCATTAGCGTTCAAAGTGCTTGTTCGACTTCTCTGGTGGCGACAAACTTGGCTTGTCAAAGTCTGTTGAGCTATCAAAGCGACATTGTCCTCGCTGGCGGTGTTACAATTAATCTTCCTCAAACCGCTGGCTACTTCTATCAAGAAGGGGGCATTCTCTC
Source organism: Cyanobacteria bacterium GSL.Bin1 (assembly GCA_009909085.1). Lineage (NCBI taxonomy): Bacteria > Bacillati > Cyanobacteriota > Cyanobacteria bacterium GSL.Bin1. The sequence continues at coordinate 25,857 of JAAANX010000151.1, forward strand.
CCCCGATGGCCGCTGCCGCGCTTTTGATGCAAAAGCTCAAGGAACAGTGATTGGCAATGGCGTGGGGATTGTCGTTTTGAAACGGCTAGCGGACGCGATCGCGGATGGAGATACGATTCATGCCGTGATTCGCGGCTGTGCCATGAATAATGACGGGTCTGGCAAAGTGGGCTATACCGCCCCCAGTGTGGAAGGTCAAGCAGAGGCGATCGCGGAAGCCATGGCGTTGGCGGATATTGATCCTCAAACCATTGATTATATTGAGACCCATGGCACCGGAACCGCTTTGGGGGATCCCATTGAAATTAAAGCGCTGACCAAAGCCTTTTCCCAAAAAACCCAAACGGAAAAATTTTGCGCGATTGGTTCGGTGAAAACCAATGTGGGCCATCTCGATGCTGCTGCTGGGGTTGCCAGTTTAATTAAGACGGTATTGAGTTTGGAACGAGGCTTGATCCCGCCGAGCTTGCATTTCCAAGAACCCAATCCCGAGATCGATTTTGCCAACAGTCCCTTTTACGTGAATACGGATCTCACGGAATGGAAAACTAATGGGACACCGCGTCGAGCCGGCGTCAGTTCCTTGGGCATCGGGGGGACCAATGCTCATCTCGTTTTAGAAGAAGCGCCCCGGTTACCGGAATCTAGCGCCAGCCGTCCTTGGCAATTATTGGTGCTTTCTGCCAAAACCGACTCCGCCTTGGAAACCGCAAGTCGCAACTTAGCCGCTCATCTGCGAGACCATCCTGAGTTAAAACTGCCCGATGTTGCCTATACCCTTGCTGTAGGGCGACGCCATTTTGAACATCGTCGCACCGTGGTTTGCCAAGATCTGGAAACTGCTTGTCAAACCTTAGAAGCGCCGCCGTCGAATCCAATTACTGCAACCGAATCGCGTCGTGCCATTACCTTTTTATTCCCTGGACAAGGGGCGCAACACCTGAATATGGGTTGGGAATTGTACCAACAGGAACCAATCTTTCGCGAGACCTTTGATTACTGTGCCCAATTCCTGCAACTGCATCTGGGATGCGATTTGCGGTCGCTGGTTTATCCCCCTGATTCAGATACCGAGACCGCTACAGACAAGTTGACCCAAACTGAAATTGCTCAGCCCGCTTTGTTTTCCGTGGAGTACGCGATCGCGCAATTATGGATGTCTTGGGGAATTGTTCCCGAAGCGATGATCGGTCATAGCATTGGCGAGTATGTGGCAGCTTGTTTGGCAGGAGTCTTTTCCTTGGAAGATGCACTAACCCTGGTGGCAAATCGCGGACGGCTCATGCAGACGCTTCCCGGCGGCGCCATGCTAGCTATCTTTTTACCGGAAGACGATGTTAGGAACTTATTGGATGACGACATTGCCTTAGCCGCCAGCAATGGACCTTCCAACTGCGTCGTTTCCGGCTCTGATGCAGCCATACAAGCCTTTCAGGAAAAACTGGACAGCAAGGGAATCGACTATCGCCGTTTGCAAACCTCCCATGCCTTTCATTCCCCAATGGTAGAGCCGATTTTAGACACTTTTGCCTCTGCTGTGGAAAAGGTGAGGTTGCATTCGCCTCAGCAACCGCTAATTTCCAATGTCACCGGAACTTGGATGACAGAAACACAAGCCACTGACCCCAATTACTGGGTGCGACAGCTTCGGGAAACTGTCAAGTTTCGCGAGGGCATTGCTCAGTTATTAGACGATTCCAACCGCTTGTTTCTCGAAGTAGGACCGGGACAAACCTTAGCCAAGCTGACGAGTCAGCAAACTAGCACCACCGAAAACCGCATTTTTACCTCGCTTCCCCATCCTAAGGCGTCAAGTTCAGAACAAGCGCATCTGCTTGAAACTCTGGGGCAACTGTGGCAAACAGGAACAACTGTCCATTGGTCCCAATTTTATGCCCAAGAAAGACGCCATCGCTTGCCCTTGCCCACCTATCCCTTTGAACGGGAACGTTACTGGATCGACTCTCAACAGAGTGATCATGGATCAACGTCCTCAGTAAGCAACCTAACCAAAAAAGCGGATGCCCAAGACTGGTTTTATTATTCCAGTTGGCAACGCACGCCATCCCTAACTTCGGGAGAGCTTTTGACCAATTCCCCTTGGTTGGTGTTTGTGGGTTCAGAGAGGATAGGAGAAAAATTGCTACAACGCTTCCAATCGGAAAATCAGCAGGTGATCGTTGTTCAAGCCGGAGAAAAATTTTCGCAACCGAAGCAGGACCGTTATACCATTGATCCTTACTGTCGCGAAGATTATGCAACCCTCATGGCAAGGTTGCAAGAACAGGGTCAAGTTCCCAGGCAAATCATTCATTTGTGGAGTCTTTGCTCACAATCCAAGACGACGGAAAGCGAGCATTTTAACCAATCTCAGTATTTCGGGTTTTACAGCTTACTCTTTCTCGCCCAAGCCTTGGGTAAGCTGGAACTGCTCGACGATATCCTTATAGCAACCGTAAGTAATGGGGTGCAAGACGTTACGGGCGAGGAATCTTTGCATCCAGAAATGGCAACTATCTTGGCTGCCTGTCAGTCCATCCCGCAAGCCTCTCCCAACTTAATTTGTCGTCACATTGACATTACTATTCCGCAACCGGAAACAGTTCGAGAAAATCAGCTTCTCGATCAATTGCTGGCGGAATTAACTTCTGAAGATGCTCATGAACCAAGGGTCGCCTACCGGGGATTGCATCGCTGGGTGCCCACGTTTGAAGCGGTTCGTCCGCCCAACAGCGATACGGAGTTGCCTTTAAGGCAAGAGGGCGTTTACCTGATTACAGGAGCCTTTGGGGATATCAGCCTCATGTTGGCCGAGTATTTGGCACAACAGGCACAAGCCAAACTGATTCTGATCGAGCATCCCGAGGTGCCGGAACGGGATGAATGGGGACAACAAAAGATCCAAAGCATCCAAGAGACCAGTTCCGATGTGCTTTGGCTTCGGGTTGATGTTGCCGATGAAGGGCAAATGCAAACAGCCATAGAAAAGGGGCGCATGCAGTTTGGCCATATTCATGGCGTGATTCATGGAGCAGAAACTAACCAAGAATCCTCATTTCGTCCCTTCCAGCAAACCGAGGTCGCGGACTGTCAGTGGCATTTTCAACCGAAAGTGCAGGGAACCTTGGTTCTGGAAAGGGTTTTAAAGCAGGAAACGCTGGATTTTTGCATTTTACAGTCCTCTCTGGCTTCCCTATTAGGCGGGTTTGTTGCCCATAGCGCTGCCAATATTTTCCTCGATGCCTTTGCTTGTAAGCATAATCAAACCCATCCCATTTGCTGGACCAGTATTAATTGGGAAGGTTGGCAATTTTGGGAAGAGCGGCAAATGGCGGGACCGGGATCAACAGCTCAATGGGCGCTCCGTCCGCAAGAGGGAGTGGAAGCGTTCCAGCAAATCCTATCCATGCCGAATGCGTCTCGAATTGTGGTGTCCAGTACTGATCTCCAACCGCGCATTGAACAACCGCATCAACCGCAAGCTCCCCTAGAAGACACCAAGCAGGCACCGGGCCATTCCAGAAAGCATCTCTCGCAAGCCTATGTTGCGCCTCGCAATGACATTGAACGCGCGATCGCGCATATTTGGGAGGAACTATTAGGCATCGAGGCCGTTGGCATTCACGATAACTTTTTCGAGCTGGGAGGGCACTCCTTACTAGCTGTGCAAGTGGTTTCTCGATTGCGAGAAGAATTTCAAGTGGAACTTCCCTTGCGAAATCTTCTCTTTGAAACGCCAACCATTGCCGAATTAGCAGGCGCGATCGCGCGACAGCAACTTCCCGCTGAAGATGCCGATGAAATGTCCCAGCTTCTAGAAGAAGTGGAAAACCTTTCCCCGGAAGAAATTGAAAACCAACTTGCTCAAGACAACGATTAACACATAAACTGATCATGGAATTTAGTCTCTTATTCTTTTCCGGCGACGGATCAAGCACCGAATCGGATAAATATCGTCTCTTGCTCGAAAGTTCGAAATTTGCCGATCAAAACGGTTTTTCAGCCATTTGGACGCCCGAACGGCACTTTCACCCCTTCGGTGGGCTTTACCCCAATCCGTCTGTAATGAATGCCGCCCTTGCCATGGAAACGCAAAACATTGCCTTGCGAGCGGGAAGTGTGGTTTTGCCCTTACAACATCCTCTGCGTGTTGCAGAAGAATGGGCAGTAGTGGATAGCCTTTCCCAAGGTCGAGTGGGCATTGCCTTTGCCTCAGGTTGGCACGTGGATGATTTTGTCCTAGCCCCTGGAAATTATGAACAACGGAAACAAGAAATGTGGCAAGGCATTGAAACTGTGCAAAAACTCTGGCAAGGGGAAACAGTGTCCCTACCGCGCGATGCCAACCAGTCAGTTTCGGTGCAAACCTTTCCCAAACCGGTGCAATCGCAACTGCCCATTTGGATTACTGCTCAATCGGAACAAACCTTTGCCCAAGCCGGTGCAATCGGGGCCAACATTTTAACGGCCCTCCTGCACGAAACCATTGAGGATGTGGCACAAAAAATTGCCCGCTACCGAGAGTCCCTAGCCTCTCACGGCTATGATCCCAACTCGGGTCAAGTCACTCTCATGTTGCATACTTTCCTCGGCGAGGATCTGGCAACGGTGAAAGAAACAGTTCGGGAACCGTTTTGCAACTATTTGAAAACCAATCTGGGATTGCTCAAAAACTTGCTGAAAACCTTTGATATGGATCAGTTAACTGAAGATGATATCGACAGCATTTTGACCTTCGGTTACGAACGTTACCTCGATGGCAGAACGCTCATTGGAACGCCAACCAGTTGCCTGTCTACCCTAGACCAAGTTAAGGAAGCAGGCGTCAATGAAGTGGCTTGCCTCATCGACTTTGGCGTGGCATTTGACCAAGTCATGAGCAGTTTATCTTATTTGCGGCAACTGAAGGACAATTTCCAAACCCAACCCTCGCACCAAGCAGTTGTTTCCAGCTAATTAGGGGATTCGCGTACTTATTTTTGAGTTCATCGCTATGGATATTTCTCAACGACTCGCCAACCTTTCCCCCGAACAGCGGGAGTTATTAAAACGCCGGCTGAAACAAAAAGGCCAGTCTCAGGGGGAATCCAGTGACAAGATTCCGAAACGGGAGACAGATCGGGCATTGCCGCTATCTTTTGCCCAGCAACGATTGTGGTTTCTTGACCGCTTGGAACCGGACAGTCCTGCTTACAATCTTGCGGCCAAGGTCAATATCGAGGGACCGCTGAACGTGAGGGCAATGGAACAAACCATTAATGCCATTATTCAACGCCACGAGGTTTGGCGAACTAACTTTACCGCTAACGAACAGGGACAACCCCGACAAATCATTGCCTCTACCCGAACGATTGCTATCCCACTTGTGGATTTGGGTCATTTAAGCCCATTTCAACAGGAATGGGAAGTGTCGCGTTTGGCAACTCAGCAGGCCAAAACTCCCTTTAATCTAGAACAAGGACCGCTTTTACGGGCAACGTTGCTGCGCCTTAATCCCAACAAACATATTATGGTCTTTACCATGCATCATATTGTTAGTGACGGTTGGTCTTTAGGGGTACTCTTACAGGAAGTGGCAGGGCTGTATGAAGCCTTTTGCCAAAGGGATTCCTCACCGCTACCCGAGTTACCGATTCAATATGCTGATTTTGCCATTTGGCAGCGACAGCAACTACAGGGCGGTCAACTGGATGCACAATTGGCGTATTGGAAACATCAGCTTGCCAACCCGCCGGTGTTGCAACTGCCCACGGATTATTCCCGTCCTCCGATACAAACGTTTCGCGGCGTTCGGGAACCGGTTAAAATTCCGCAATCGTTAGTCGATGCCCTGTCTCGCTTTAGTCAACAGCAAGGCGTTACCTTATTCATGACCCTTTTGGCTGCCTTAAAAGCGTTACTGTATCGCTATACAGGGCAGTCAGATCTGATTGTCGGGTCTCCCGTTGCTGGGCGCGATCGCGCTGAACTTGAGAAACTGATCGGGTTTTTTGTCAATATGCTGGTCTTGCGAACCGATGCCTCTGGCGATCCCAGTTTCAGAGCGTTTCTGAAGCGCGTCCAGAAAGTTACCCTTGATGCTTATAGCCATCAGGCGGTTCCGTTTGAAAAATTAGTCGAAGAGTTACAGCCCGAGCGAGAACTGGATCGTAATCCCCTTTATCAGGTATCGCTCACCCTCAATAATGTTCCCATGCCAGCGCCCCAGCTATCGGAACTGAACTTGGATCTCGAAGAAATTGACAATCAGACAACCAAACTGGATTTATCCCTGCACCTTTATCCGGTCGCAGATGGACTAAGCGGTTGGTTTGAGTACAGTACCGATTTATTCCATCCTGACACCATTAAACGCATGGTGGGACATTGGCAAACCTTATTGCAGGGCATTGTTGACAATCCCGAGCAACGCCTCTCAGCTTTGCCCTTGTTAACTGCTGCTGAAGAGCAACAGATCAGGGAATGGAATGCCACTCAAACTGATTATCCGCAACAGCAATGCCTTCACGAATTAGTGGAAGCGCAAGTTGAGCGTACCCCAGACGCGATCGCGCTGGTTTTTGAAAATGAGCAACTAACGTACCGAGAACTCAATCAGCGCGCCAATCAACTTGCCCATCATCTGCAATCGCTTGGGGTTAGCTTGGAACAACCGGTGGGGATTTGCCTGAAACGCTCTGTGGATTTGGTGATTGCGCTATTAGGAACTTTAAAAGCCGGTGGTGCCTATGTTCCCCTTGACCCCGACTATCCACAACAACGCCTAGCCTTGATGAGCGCTGATGCTCAATTAACGGCACTGGTGACGCAACCATCCTTGCAATTCCTGCTGCCGGATTATCAGGGACCGATTCTCTGCCTCGATGCCAGCCGAGAGACCCTAGCCCAAGAACCGGTTACCAATCCCTGTCCCCAAACCACACTCGAACATCTCGCCTATATCATCTATACCTCTGGCTCTACCGGAACCCCCAAGGGCGTGATGAATTCCCATGGTGGGGTGAGCAATCGCTTGTTGTGGATGCAAGAGCGCTATGGTTTAACTCGCAATGACCGAGTGTTACAGAAAACCCCATTTAGTTTTGATGTGTCAGTCTGGGAATTTTTCTGGTCGCTATTCACAGGCGCTTGCTTGGTTGTTGCCCAACCGGATGAGCATAAAGATCCCAGCTACATCAGCCAACTGATTGCGCAAGCAGAAATTACCACCCTCCACTTTGTTCCCTCTATGTTGCAAATGTTTTTGGAAGTAACAGACTCACAAGCCTGTCGATCGCTTCAGCGGGTCATTTGTAGTGGAGAAGCCTTACCCTTGCCGCTTCAACAACGCTTTTTCCAATGTTTGGATGCAGAACTGCACAATCTTTATGGTCCGACAGAAGCAGCCATTGATGTGACGGCGTGGCAGTGTCGCCCCCAAGCCAAGGAGCGTATCGTTCCTATTGGCTCTCCCATTACCAATTTAGAGATTTACTTACTCGATGATCATTTTGACTTAGTGCCAGTGGGAATTCCTGGTGAAATTTATATTGGTGGTGCCGGTTTAGCCCGAGGCTATGTGAATCGCCCAGAACTAACGGCGGAAAAATTTATTCCCCATCCCTTTCGCCAAGAAACCCGACTTTACAAAACCGGAGATTTGGGTCGCTATCGAGAGGATGGCATGATTGAATTTCTCGGTCGGATTGACCATCAGGTAAAACTGAGGGGATTGCGTCTGGAATTGGGCGAAGTGGAGACGCTTCTTGCTGAACATTCCACTGTGAAACAGTCAGTCGTGACGGTACGAAATGATGAAGCTGACCATCAACATTTAGTTGCTTACATTGTTCCGGAACAGCAAGCCTTAGCCCCAAGCTGGCAAGGCGAACAAGTGTCGCAATGGGAATCTGTCTTTGATAAAACCTATGATCAGCCCTCACAACAGCAAGACTTAACGTTTAATATCGCTGGCTGGAATAGCAGCTATACGGATCAGCCCCTTCCAAGTATGGAAATGCAAGAATGGGTTGACCAAACCGTAGCGCGGATTCTTCAATCCCAGCCCCAACAGGTTCTAGAAATTGGTTGTGGCACTGGCTTGCTTCTGTTTCGCATTGTTTCTCATTGTCGCCAATATTGGGGAACTGATATCTCAGCAACCGCTCTGAACTATATCCAACAGCATTTACCGAAACCACAAGCCTCACAAGTTCACTTAGAACAGCGCAGTGCTGACGAGTTTCAGGGAATCGAAAATCAGGCTGTGGATACGGTGGTTCTCAATTCGGTGGTTCAGTATTTTCCTAGCATCGAGTATCTGGTGCGCGTGTTAGAGAGAGCGGTTCAAGTGACCCAACCGGGGGGAAACATTTTTATTGGCGATGTTCGGAGCTTGCCGTTGCTGGAAGCCTTTCATACCGCCGTGCAACTATATCGAGCCCCTAGGGATCTCAGCAGCAACCAACTTCAACAACGAGTACAACAGCGCCTTGCCCAAGAACAAGAATTAGTTATTGATCCGAGGTTTTTCCGCGCCCTTCAGCAATACTTGCCTGAAATTGAGCAGGTCCGAATTCAACCCAAGCGCGGTCGTTACTGCAATGAAATGACCCAATTTCGTTATGATGTGACCCTGCAACTGAGTCCAACGAACCAACCCTCAGCGCCAGCTATAACTTGGCTTGATTGGCAAGAGCAGAGCTTAACCCTCAATCAGATTCGAGATTGGCTTACCCAAAACAAACCTGAGCGACTGGGTCTGAAAAACGTTCCCAATGCCCGCATTCAAACCGCTATCCAACAAGCAGATCTCCTGAATAGAGAGACAAAACCTGCTACGGTAGCGCAATGGCAGGACGTGTTACCCGAGGGAGCGGGAATTGATCCTGAAACCCTTTGGTCTCTCAGTGATGAATTTCCTTATACAGTCGAGATAGATTGGTCAAGGGGGGAAGGGACATATGATGTCCTGTTCCAACGAGAGACAGAAGCAGTAGCCCTGATTACCGCATTTCCGGAAGAACCAATAGAGCCTCAATCGTGGTCTGCTTACGCCAATAATCCGCTACAAGGGCGATTGGCCAATCAACTGGTTCCACAATTGCGTCGCTATCTGCAAGAGCAGTTGCCAGACTACATGGTGCCTTCTGTTATCACCTTGCTCAACGAACTGCCTCTAACTGCCAATGGCAAAGTGGATCGCAATGCCTTGCCGGTTCCTACTTTTCCCCCTCGCGAGCAAGAATTAACCTGTCCTGAAACAGCTCTAGAAAGGACGTTAGCAACGATTTGGCAAGAAGTGCTTGGCTTGGAACAAGTGGGGATTCACGATAATTTCTTTGAGTTAGGCGGGGATTCCTTACTCAGTATGCAAGTGGTTGCCAAAGCCAAACAAGCGCAACTGCAATTAACCCCGAAACAATTATTTGAATGCCAGACCATTGCTGAGTTAGCAACAACAGTCACCGCAGCCACAAAAACTGAAGACCACTCAGACCAACCCATTACTGGCTCAGTGCCTTTAACGCCGATTCAACACTGGTTTTTCGAGCAGGAACAACCAGAGCCACAGCACTGGAACCAAGCCGAATTACTGAAACTCCGAACCCTGATCGCGCCAGCAATTTTAGAAACAGCGGTTCAACACTTGTTGGTGCACCATGATGCCTTACGTTTGCGTTTTGTGTCTGATCCATTAGGTTGGCAAGCGGTTAACGACCCACCCAGTAATCATTCTCCTTTCTCTCACATTGATTTGTCGCTTTTACCTGCAACGGAACAAATGTCTGCTATGGAATCAGTGGCAACTCAACTGCAAGGGAGTTTAGATTTAGGGGAAGGTTCCTTAATGCGAGTGGCGCTATTTGAGTTAGGTGCTCATCAAGAGAATCGACTGTTAGTCATTATTCATCATTTAGTGGTTGATGGGTTATCTTGGCGCATTCTACTCGAAGATCTGCAAACGGCTTGCGAGCAACAATTACGGGGAGAAACCATTGCTTTACCGCCAAAGACAGCGTCCTTCAAACATTGGTCGGAAAAATTACAAGATTGGGTCAACCGCTTATCCCAACAACAAGAAGCAGAAATTTGGCAACAACGCTTACAAGACCCTCGTTTCCGCCTTCCCTTAGATAATCCCGACGGCAACAATATTGCAGCTTCCACTAGGGAAATCACCATGACTCTAACCCCTGAGGAAACTCAGGCATTATTGCAGGAAGTTCCCAGAATCTATCATACGGAAATTAATGATGCCTTGCTGACGGCTCTGTTGCACGCGATCGCGTCATGGAGTGGCCAGTCTTCGATTGTAGTTGATTTAGAACGTCACGGTCGAGAACTGCCTTTTGCTGAAATGGATATTTCCCGAACTGTTGGATGGTTTACTGCCCTGTTTCCGGTTTGTCTGACACTGCATTCTGCGGGAGATATTGGGGAAAGTCTCAAAGCTGTTAAGGAACAGTTACGACAGATTCCCAATCAGGGGGTCAGTTATGGGGCCCTGCGTTATCTCAGTAAAGACGCCGAGATTGCCCAATGCCTGGAAGATTTGTCGCACTCCCAGATCCTGTTTAATTACTTAGGTCAATTCGATCAAAATCTGGCGCAACTCTCGCTATTTGAATTAGCCCTGGAAAACAGTGGCCCTCCTCGCCATCCCCAAAGCCAACGCTCTCATCTCCTCGAAATCAATAGCTTTGTGAAAGGGGAACGATTGCACGTGAATTGGTCTTATAGCACGGCGTTGCATCAGGCTTCCACCATTGAAGGGGTTGCCCAAAGATTCAAGACATCGCTGCGACAACTGATTGAAGCGACTCAATTGGTTGAAACCAGTCATTACACTCCTTCTGATTTTCCCCTTATCAATTTCAAGCAGAAAACATTAGATACGTTACTGACAACTTATCCCATACTGGAAGATATCTATCCCCTGTCTCCCATTCAGGAAGGGATTCTCTTCCATGCGCTATATGCCTCGGATACAGAAGTTTACTTCGAGCAATGGCAATGCAGGTTGCAAGGAAATCTCAATCGCGCGGCGTTTCAACAGGCTTGGCAGCGAGTCATCAACCGTCATCCCATTTTACGAACCTCTTTTCATTGGGAGCAATTAGACGATCCCGTACAGATTGTCCATCAACAGGTGGAACTGCCTTGGTTGGAACAAAACTGGCAACACTTATCGGCCTCGGAACAAACCAAGCAATTAACGACCTTTGAACAGCGCGATCGAGCGTTGGGCTTTAACCTCTCCCAAGCGCCGTTAATGCGGTTGAGTTTAATCCAGATGGCAGAGCAGAGTTATCAATTTATTTGGAGCCACCACCATTTACTCATTGATGGTTGGTCGTCCGCTGCTATTCTCAAGGAAGTCTTTGACTGTTATCAGGCATTTCGCCAGGGACGTGAACCCAGTTTAACCGCGGCTCCCCCCTATCGAACCTATATTCACTGGTTACAACAACAGGATTTTGCCGAGGCTCGCGCCTTTTGGCAAGAAAAATTGCGGGGCTTTACAGCACCGACTTCCCTGAACCGATTAACCGCAGGGAAATCGCGCCAGGGAGAAACCGTTGGCTCTCAAAAGCAGGAAGTCTCTCTTTCCCAACAACAGTTTCGCCATCTGCAATCCTTAGCTCAAACTGCCAAAATCACTTTAAATGCCATTTTTCAGGGTGCTTGGGCTCTCCTTCTCAGTCGCTATAGCGGTGATAGAGATGTGGTGTTTGGAACCACTGTTTCCGGTCGTCCCCCTGATTTAGCTGGCTCAGATTCCATGATTGGGGTTTTTATCAACACCTTGCCCGTGCGAGCCTTTGTCTCTTCCCAAAACACGCTCCTGCCCTGGTTAAAACAACTTCAGGAACAACAAGCAATCCTGAACCAATACCAGTGCAGCCCCCTTGCCGATATTCACCGTTGGAGCGATGTGCCTTTGGAAACCTCGCTGTTTGAAACCATTCTTGTTTTCCAAAACTATCCCATTGACGAGTCCTTACTGGAACAAACCAACAATGACTTAACCTTTCACAATGTACGTTCCGTGACTCGAAATAACTATCCGCTCACGTTAAGAGTTACCCCGTTAAACGGCATTCTATTACAAGCCATTTATGATAATAACCGCTTTGACGATCGCGCGATCGCGCAACTCTTACAAGAATTAAAAACCCTCTTACAAATTATGCTCGACTCATCAGGATCTCAACTGGGAAAACTGCTCGAGCAATTAGAGGAAAAAGAAAAACAACAACAAGCTCAGCAACAACAAGCTCTGAAACAAAGCCGTCGCCAGAAATTGGGACAGATTGGGCGCCGCTCCATCAAAAACCGTTAATCACAATTCCAGCAAATGCTATGAACTTCAAATCAATTAAACGAAAAAAAGTTAATGTTTCCCAACAATCTCTGGTCAAAACCGAATTAATAGCATCAGGACAACAATTGCCATTAGTGATCAAGCCCTCGGTGGAAGGGGTTAACTTGATTCATTGGACCAGCCATCATCGAGATTGGTTGGAAACGAAGTTGTTACAGCATGGCGGCATTCTGTTCCGCAACTTTGCCATCAATAACCCAGAGGATCTTGAGCAACTAACCCAAGCCATTTCCAGCGATTTGCTCAGTTATTCTTACCGCTCAACACCGCGTACCCAAGTTAAAGGCAAAATTTATACTTCAACGGAATATCCAGCAGATCGATCCATTCCTTTACACAATGAAATGTCTTATACCCGTAGCTGGCCGATGAAAATTTGGTTTGCCTGTCTGCAACCAGCGGCCGAAGGGGGAGAAACCCCAATTGCTGATAGCCGGAAAGTGTTTCAGAGACTCGATCCATCCTTAAGAGAGCGTTTTGCCCAACAAGGCATCATGTATCTCCGTAACTACAGCAAAGGACTGGATATCCCTTGGCAAGAGGTATTTCAAACCGATGATCCAGCAGCGGTGGAAGCCTATTGCCGGGAAGCAGGTATTGAATGGGAATGGATTGGCGACGAGCAACTGAGAACCCGACAAATTTGCCAAGCAACGGCCAGGCATCCTAAAACTGGGGAAGCCGTTTGGTTTAACCAAGCTCATCTATTTCATGTTTCCAGTTTAAGCCCAGAGGTACGCCAATATCTTCTGACTAACCTGGGAGAAGAAAATTTGCCGCGGAATACTTACTACGGAAATGCTTCGCCCATTGCAGAGACCGATTTGGACCAAATTCGAGACGTTTATGAACAAGAAACAATTGTGTTCTCTTGGCAAGCAGGGGATATATTAATGCTCGACAATATGCTAGCTGCTCACGGGCGCAAGCCGTTTTCGGGTTCGAGGCGAGTGGTGGTCAGTATGGCAGAGTCTTGTCAGCAAGGGGAGGCACGTTAATCATGACCAAAAAACCGGAGGGATTTCAACTCTCCCCCCAACAGCAGCGATTATGGCAACGACAGCAACAAGACTCAGCTTTTCCCTATCGCGTGATAGGGGAAGCACTTTTGGAGGGGGAGCTGGAACCCCAACGACTGGAAGTTGCCCTGACACAGGTCATTTCCCAACAGGAAATTCTGCGAACGTTTTTTGCCAATCTCCCGGAAATGGAAACGCCACTACAGGCAATCGCCGAAGACAATCAGTATCAGTTTCGCTATGATGACCTCTCGCAATGGGAAGAAACGGTTCAGCAAGAGAAACGAGAGGCTTGGTTTGAGCAAGGGAAACAGCAACCCTTAGATCTGGAAACCGGTCAGGTGCTGGACGTTACCCTTCTGAAGCTAGCGCCCGAGCGCCATGTTTTGCTAGTGACTTTACCTGCGCTTTGCGGCGATGTGGTCACCCTCAAAAATTTCCTAGCGGAACTCAATCAAGCCTATGCCGGAATCGAACGAACCGAAGAACCCCTGCAATATGCCGACATTGCCGCTTGGCAGAATGACCTCTTTGAAAGTGAAGAGGGTGAAATCGGTCGCGGGTATTGGCGTCAGCAACCCTTAGCGTCTGGTTTAACCCTGAAACTTCCTTTCCAGTTGAAACTGAATACTGACAGCGCTTTTCAACCCAATATGGTCACTCACTCTCTTGGTGGTAGCGACCAGTTAGAAAGCATTGCCCAAGATTATCAAGTATCTGTGGAAACCTTACTCTTTGCCTGTTGGCAGGTATTGCTCTGGCGCTTAACCGGAGAAACGGAATTAATTGTGGGACGCCATTGTAACGGTCGCAATTATGAAGAACTGACCTCGGCATTGGGACCGTTTGCAAAGGTTCTTCCCATTCGCACGCAGTTGGATCCATCTTTGCCCCTGCGGGATCTCTGTCAGCAGATTGCCAGCACGGTTCAGGAAGTGGAAACTTGGCAGGAATCCTTTAATTGGCATGATATCATCGGCAATTCAGCACAGCTTCCGTTCTTGCCCCTTAGCTTCGAGTCCTTCTCCTCCTCAAAAACTGAGACGGCAACAGAATTAACCTTCTGCCTACAGCGACAGTACTGTTGTCTGGATCGCTTTTACCTCAAGCTCAGTTGTCATTATCGCGGTGAACAACGTGTAACAGAATGGCACTACGACCCGCAATGTTTTAACCCTGCTGATATTGAGCGCTTAGCAAGCCAATTTCAAACGCTGGCGGAGGCTGTTAGCCAACAGCCGGAACGACCGATTGGCGAGTTGCCCATTCTCTCTCAGCGCGATCGCGAGCAGATTTTAGTTAAATTTAACAATACAGCAAAAGAGTATCCCCCACCCCAATGTATTCACCATCATTTTGAAGTCCAAGCCCAGGAGCATCCCAACCGGATGGCCGCGGTTTCTGAAGCTGATAAACTAACTTATGCTGAGCTCAATACCCGTGCCAATCAACTGGCGCATTATTTACAAACGTGCGGCGTCGCCCCAGATGTTCCGGTTGCCCTCTACGTAGAACGTTCTCTAGAGTTGCTGATTGGATTGTTAGGGATTTTCAAAGCTGGTGGGGCTTATGTTCCCATCGATTCGGGGTTGCCCCAGGAAGGATTGCGGTTTCGACTGCGCGATGCCAGTGCTCCTGTTATCTTAACTCAAGAATCCCTTGTCCGGGATCTGCCTGCGTTGGAAGCACAAGTGCTTTGCCTGGATCAGGATTGGGAAACCATTGCCGCGACACCGACACACCCCCCAAGTTCCTCGGTGACGCCCAAGAATTTGGCTTATCTTCTCTATACCTCGGGCTCAAGCGGTCAGCCGAAAGGTGTTGCTGTTGAACATCAGCAACTGGATAATTACCTAAACGCGATCGCGGAACGGCTTGACCTGCAATCGGAACGGCATTTTGCTTTGGTTTCCACCTTTGCGGCGGATTTGAGCAATACCGCGATTTTCCCTGCCCTTTGCAGCGGCGGATGCTTGCATATTCTTCCCCGGGAGCAAGCCTCTAATCCCGCTGCCTTGGCAACCTATGGGGCTGAGCATCCCATTGATTGCCTCAAAATTGTGCCGTCCCATTTGAAAGCCCTGTTAGCTTCTCCTGATTTCCATCACTTTCTACCCCGGAAACGCCTGATTTTAGGCGGGGAAGCCGTTGATCCCCAACTGGTGGCACAAGTGCAGGAACAGGTTCCCGAGTGCCAAATTTTCAACCATTATGGCCCCACCGAAACCACTGTCGGTGTCGTGGCGGGTCATCTGGTTGGTCAGGAAACAACCAATATGTCGCCCTTGGGGCATCCCCTCGGCAATACGCAAGTTTATTTGCTTGATGCTGACCTCCATCCCGTACCCATTGGTGTTCCCGGTGAACTGTATGTAGGCGGAGCGCAAGTGACCCGCGGTTATTGGCACCGACCGGAACTAACAGCAGAATGCTTTATTCCCGACCCATTCAGCACGACTGCTGGTTCTCGACTCTACCGAACCGGGGATTGGGGATACTACTTATCTGATGGCACGATTCAATTTATAGGACGGCGCGATCGCCAAATCAAATTGCGCGGGTTTCGATTGGAATTGGGAGAAATTGAGGCTGTTCTTCAACAAGAACCAACGGTGCAAACTGTTGCGGTAAAGGTTTGGGAGAGCCAGGAGGGACAATCACAGGTGATTGCTTATGTGGTTTTACAGGGGAATGAATCAGTCGATGAAGATGCTTTGCGCCATTTCCTACATCAGCGACTTCCGGATTATATGATTCCCACTTCCTTTGTTCCCCTCAAGGCGCTCCCCCTTACAGCCAACGGCAAAATCGATTACCAAGG
Source organism: Cyanobacteria bacterium GSL.Bin1 (assembly GCA_009909085.1). Lineage (NCBI taxonomy): Bacteria > Bacillati > Cyanobacteriota > Cyanobacteria bacterium GSL.Bin1. Next base: position 42,064 of record JAAANX010000151.1, read on the forward strand.
GTTACCTGATCCTGCTGAGACAGCAACTCGTCTGCAAAAAGACAATACGCCGCCGCGAAATTCAGTTGAACAGCATCTGGTTGACATTTGGCGTCAAGTGCTGGGATTAGACCAGGTGGGCATTCATGACAATTTCTTTGCTCTGGGTGGGGATTCCATTCTGAGTATTCGCGCGATCGCGAAAGCCAGTCAAGTGGGATTGAAACTGACCCCGCGTCAATTGTTCCAGTATCAAACCATTGCTCAGTTGGCAACTGTGGTTGAGGTCACGACCGATTCTCAGGCTCAGCAGGGTCTTGTCACTGGGTCGTTGCCTCTGACTCCTGTTCAGCAGTGGTTCTTTGAGCAACATTTATCGGAACCTCACCATTGGAATCAGGCCGTGCTGCTAGAAGCACAGCAACCGCTCAATTTTAGTTTCATCCAGAGCGCGATCGCGCATTTGCTGGAACATCACGATGGGTTGCGGTTACGATTTGAACCCACAGCAGAAGGGTGGAAACAATTTAATGCTGGCGTAGCGGACACATTGCCCTGTTTGCAAATCGACCTATCAGCGTTCTCCTCAGACCAACAAAATAGCGCGATCGCGACGACGGCCACTGAACTTCACCGGAGTCTCAACCTTTCGGAAGGTCCCCTATTGCGGGTTGCCCAATTTAATTTGGGACCAGAAAAGCGCGATCGGCTACTGATCACCATTCATCACCTTGCCGTCGATGGCGTATCTTGGCGGATTTTACTAGAAGACTTACAAACCGTTTACCAACAGCTGAGCGATGGAAAAACCGTCGAACTTCCCCCGAAAACAACTGCCTTTAAGGATTGGTCGGAACAATTAAAAGCTCATGCCCAATCCGTAACCTGTCAACAAGAATTGGATTATTGGCTGACAACCTTGGGCAATCCCATTTCCAGCTTACCGATTGATCATGACAAGGGTGCCAATACATTTGCCTCAGCGGATACTGTTTCCGCAACCCTTTCCGTCGAAGAAACCCAAACCTTGCTACAGGAAATTCCAACAAGCTATCGCACGCAAATTGATGAGATTTTATTAACCGCCTTCGTTCAAAGTTTACTTCGTTGGACAGGCTCATCGGTACTACTCCTAGATTTAGAAGGACACGGGCGAGAAACCTTCTCTGAGGCGTTAGATATTTCTCGAACCGTCGGTTGGTTTACGACCATTTTTCCCGTCCAACTGGCAATAGACCCCCAATCTTCGGTCATGGAAGCCCTAAAAACAATTAAGGAGCAACTGCGCCAAATCCCGCAACAAGGTATGGGATATGGGTTACTGCACTATCTCAACGATAATTCTGTCATTCGCCAGCAACTGCAAGCACTGCCCCAGGCAGAGATGCGATTGAATTACTTGGGTCAGTTTGACCCCGCTTTGAGTGATTCTTCTCTATTCACACTCGCCCCAGAAGCCAGCGGACAAGCCCGTAGTCCCATTGCCCAACGCCCTTACTTACTCGATATTACCGGTTGGGTGGCACAACAACAGTTGCAACTGGATTGGACTTATAGCAGAGCCGTTCATGACAGGCGAACAATTGAACAATTGGCAGATCAGTTTTTAAAAGTCCTGCGATCGCTGATTGCTGAGAGCAAATCCGGACAAGGCGGTGCTGACACCCCCTCTGATTTTCCGAAAGCCAACCTTAATCAAGCTGATTTGGATAAATTGCTCACTCGTATGACAAATGGAGGAAATGCTTAATGGATACAGCCAATATTGAAGATATTTATGAACTCTCACCAACCCAGCAAGGCATCTTGTTTCATAGCCTCTATGCTCCGCAAACTGGTGTTTATGTCGGACAACTCACTTGCTGTCTCCAAGGAGAATTAGACCTAGTTGCCTTAGAAAAAGCCTGGCAGTTTGTCGTTGATCAGCATCCAATTTTACGGACAGCGTTTCAATGGGAAGGACTCGATAAGCCCTTACAGATTGTGTATCGACAAGTTCAGGTGTCGATTGAATACCAAGATTGGCGATCACTGAATAACCAAAAACTAGAGACTTACTTAGCACAAGAGCGTCAACGAGATTTTGATCTGGCAACAGCCCCCTTAATGCGTTTGACTCTGATTCAGTTATCGGAACAACAGTATCAATTTGTTTGGAACAAGCACCATCTTCTTTTGGATGGCTGGTCTAAAACTTTAGTGTTAAAGCAAGTCCTAGAAGCCTATGAAGCCTTTGCTCTGAATCAAATGCTTCCCCATATCACAGCTCCTCCTTATAGCGATTATATTGGGTGGTTGCAACAACAAGATCTCTCATTAGCCGAGGCATTTTGGCGACAAACCCTTGCCGGATTGACGGCTCCCACCCCTTTAGAGATTGACCGTAACCTAACCTCGCCCACCCATCATACGCAACAGGAACACAGTCTGACACTATCTCCATCAACAACCACAGCTTTACAATCGCTAGCTCGCCATCATCAATTGACCCTTAACACAATCATTCAAGGAGCTTGGGCAATCTTGCTCAGTCGTTACAGTGGTGAAAACGAGGTCGTGTTTGGGGCAACGGGTTCCGGGCGTCCCGCTTCTCTTCCGAGGTCTGAATCCATGGTCGGACTTTTTATCAATACCTTACCGGCTCGGGTACAAGTCCCAGAAGCCGACTCTCTGATCCCTTGGCTACAGCAACTGCAAGAACAACAAGCCCAAGCCCGACAGTATGACTACACACCGCTTGTACAAATCCAAGAATGGAGCGATGTTCCCTCTGATCTTCCGCTATTTGAAAGCATTTTAGTCTTTGAAAATTATCCGGTTGATTCTAGCCTCCAACAACTCAATCACTCTTTGGCAGTAAAAGACGTACAAACATCTGAAAAGACAAACTATCCCCTAACGGCTCTCGTCATTCCTGATTCTGAACTAACCATTACCATTGCTTATGATAGCCAGCGCTTTCCTCAAGACGCGATCGCGCGTTTGTGTGGTCATCTGGAAACTTTATTAGAAGGGATGGTTGCCAATCCTCAACAACAACTTGCGGAATTGCCCCTTTTAACTGCAGAAGAACGGCATCAGATGTTAGTCACTTGGAATGACACGCAAGCCGACTCCCGAGATCAGTGCCTTCACGAATTAGTAGAAGCACAAGTCAAGCGTACTCCCGACGCGATCGCGGTCGCCTTTGAAAACGAACAACTCAGGTATCGAGAACTTAATCAGCGGGCGAATCAGCTTGCCCATTATCTACAAAGCCTCGGAGTGAAACCAGACACGCTAGTGGGTCTTTATATGGAGCGATCGCTGGAAATGGTAATTGGATTATTGGGAATCCTTAAAGCCGGTGGCGCTTACCTTCCCCTAGACCCTAATTATCCCCAAAAGCGTATTTCCTTTATGCTGAGAGATGCTGAAATGCCTATTATCTTGACTCAACAGTACTTAAAATGTCAGCTTCCAGAACATGACGCCAAACTCATCGCTCTCGATCAAGACTGGAACATCATTTCTCAGCAATCATCAAACCATCTCGATCAAAAACTTAATCTCGATAACCTAGCCTACATCATTTACACCTCTGGTTCTACGGGTCAACCGAAAGGCGTTCAAATTGCCCATCGTGCCTTGATGAATTTCCTAAGCGCGATGGAGCAAAAACTGAACTTCACCACTGAAGATACATTTATTGCCTTAACTCCCCTCTCATTTGATATTGCTGGGTTAGAAGTATTTTTACCGCTAACCCTTGGAGGAAAGACAGTCATAATTGCGCGGGAAGTAGCAAGGGATGGTCAGCAACTCTCGCTTCAGTTAGATCGAGCAGAACCCTCAATTATGCAAGCGACTCCTGCGAGTTGGCAACTATTACTCCAAGCAGGTTGGCAAGGAAGCCAGTCACTGAAACTCCTGTGTGGTGGGGAAGCCTTGTCCCCCAATTTAGCCCAAACGCTTCTGGCTAGAGGGAATCAGTTGTGGAATCTTTACGGTCCCACAGAAACCACAATTTGGTCAACAGCCCAACCGATTCAACTGGAAGATAATTCGATTTCAATTGGATCTGGGATTCTCAATACAGAAGTTTACGTGCTAGACCGTCAGTTTCAACCAACGCCAATTGGTGTTCCGGGTGAGCTTTATCTGGGTGGAACAGGTTTGAGTCGCGGTTATCTTAAGCGCTCAGAACTGACAGCGGAAAGATTTGTTCCTCACCCCTACACTCAACAGCCAGGAAAGCGACTGTATCGCACCGGAGACTTAGTACGTTATTGCAGTGACGGTAGTTTGGAATATCTAGGACGAATTGATAACCAGGTCAAAATTCGTGGTTTTCGCATTGAGTTAGAAGAAATTGAGGCAATTCTCAGCCAACATTCTGCGTTAGAGCAAGCTGTTGTTTTAGCCCCCCTAGATCGCCAAGGGAATCCACAGTTAGTCGGCTATCTGATTGCTAATGATGAGCACAGGTTAAGCCATGATGACGTTTCTTGCTATCTTCAATCACGACTGCCTGCCTATATGATTCCCAGTCAGTTTGTCTTTTTACAGAGCTTTCCCCTCACTCCCAACGGCAAAATTGATCGCAAGGCTTTACCGGAACCCAATATCAGCGCTGAAACTGAGGAAACCAGAGTGATGCCTCGTACTGCCACCGAAAAAATTCTTGCTGAAATCTGGTGTGATGTTTTAACTTGTGATAAGGTAGGTGTTAATAAAAATTTCTTTCAACTAGGTGGGCATTCTTTAAAAGCCACACAAGTCGTTTCTAAAGTGCGCGATCAGTTTCAAATTGAGTTACCGATTCAGGCAATATTTGAAGCAGTTACCATTGCTGAACTCTCTCAAAAAATTGATCAGCACCAAGAAAAGGTCAATCAATCTCATTCACCCGAGATTCAACCCATTTCTCGACAAGCCAGACAAAGGAAATTATCGTCTCTGAAAAATAACTAACCCATAGTCGCAATGGAAGCCTTTTGCTGAAGGTGTCATTTCATCAATATTATTTATTAGTGGCTCGTAATGTTGCAAAATTCTCTTAATAATCAACCTGATCTTGATAACTTGACTGATTCCAGTCGCGAAACTGTTTTTGTGTTTCCCACTTCGTTTGCTCAAGAACGATTGTGGTTTCTTGAACAATTAGAAGCCGGAAGTGCTGTTTATAATATTCCAGCTGCGGTTCGCTTAAGCGGTCAGCTTGACGTGACAGCCCTGGAAAAAAGTTTTAATGAAATTTTGAAACGCCACGAAGCCCTACGGACGAGTTTTGCGAGCCATCCTCATGGCGATCCCAGTCAAGGTATTACTGAGGGAGAACCTGTACAGCTCATTGCGACCAACGCGACTTTAAAAATTCCCATTATTGATTTGCAGGGACAACCCAAGGCGGAGCGAGAGGAAGAAGCAATACGGAGAGCCAAAGAACAAGGGCAACAAAAATTTGATTTAACACAAATTCCCTTACTCCGCGTGACTTTATTCCAACTGGATCAACAAGACTATCTGTTGGTTTTGATTATGCACCATATCATTTCTGATGCTTGGTCCATGGGGAACTTAATTCAGGAAATGTCTGTCCTTTACCCAGCATTTTCTCAGGGAAAAGCCTCACCGCTGCCACAGTTACCAATTCAATATGCTGATTTTGCCGTTTGGCAACGACAACAGTTACAACCGGGAGAAGTGCTGGCGGAGCAACTTAACTACTGGCAACAACAACTGGGCGGCGAACTGCCGGTTTTGGAATTACCCACCGACTATACGCGACCCCCAGTTCAGACTTTTCGAGGGGCTAAACAATCTTTAACGTTACCTCACTTACTCAGTGAGAAACTAAAAAGACTGTCGCAACAACAGGGAACCACCCTATACATGACGCTGCTGACAGCGTTTAAAGTTTTACTTCACCGCTACTCCGGACAAACCGATCTGTTAGTGGGCTCTCCCATTGCCAATCGCAATCGTAGCGAAATTGAAAATTTAATTGGCTTTTTTGTCAATACTTTCGTCTTACGAACCAATCTTTCTGGAAATCCCAATTTTCTGCAATTGCTGGATCAAGTCAAACAAGTCACCCTTGAGGCTTATGCCAATCAAGACCTACCGTTTGAAAAACTAGTGGAAGCCCTACAACCGGAACGAAGTTTAAGTCATGCCCCCTTGTTCCAAGCAATGTTTGTTTTTCAGAATGCCTCAACTGAAGAATTTGCCTTACCAGGATTAAGGTTGCACTCTCTAGAACTCGATAATGAAACAGCTAAGTTCGATCTCACCTTATCGGTGGAAGAAAGGGAAGGAAGACTGAAAGCAACCCTCGATTACAGTACAGATCTGTTTCAGGAAACAACGATCAATCGCATGCTATGTCATTTCCAAACTTTACTGGACGGTGTGGTTGCTCATCCCACTCAACTCATTGCCGATTTACCCTTGTTAACGTCAGCGGAGCGACATCAGTTGCTAGTGGCGTGGAATCATACTGAGGTTAATTATCCACAAAATCAATGTATTCATCAGTTATTTGAAGAACAAGTGGAACAAACGCCCAGCGCGATCGCGCTAGTGTTGGAAGGGCAACACCTGACCTACCGAGAACTGAATGCTAGAGCTAACCAACTCGCGCATTACTTACAGCAGTTGGGAGTGGGACCGGAAGGGCTCATCGGTATTTGTCTAGAACGTTCTGTCGAGCTTATTGTTGCAATGTTGGGCATTTTAAAAACCGGTGCAGCTTATTTACCACTCGATCCAAGTTATCCCCAACAACATCTAGATTTGATTTTGGACGATGCCAATGTCTCTATTTTGTTAACGCAACAGACGTTATTGCAAACCGTCTCTCAGAATACAACAACAAAAATGATTGATTGGGACAAGGACTGGCAAACCATTGCTCAAAATTCAGTTCATAATCCCATTAACACTCATCAAGACACCCATTTAGCTTATATCATTTATACCTCAGGCTCCACAGGGCGACCAAAAGGTGTCATGGTTACGCACAAAGCACTCTGCAACCATATGCACTGGATGCGAGACCAATTTGGTTTTCAAGAGAAAGACTGCATTTTGCAGAAAACTCCTTTTAATTTTGATGCCTCTGTTTGGGAATTTTATGCCCCTCTCATGACTGGAGCACGACTCGTTTTAGCACAGCCTAAAAAACACCAAGATAGTACTTACCTCATTCATCTTATTCAGCAGGAAGAGGTTAATATTATTCAATTTGTGCCTTCCCAGTTACGAGTGCTCAGCGAAAACTCCGAACTTCCAAATTGTCACTCGCTTAAATTGGTGTTTTCTGGTGGCGAACCTTTAACAACTGAATTGAAAGCAAAAATCTTAAATTCTTTGAATGTCAGTTTTTATAATCTTTATGGTCCCACTGAAACAACAATTGATACCACTGCTTATCACTGTCAAGGGCAAAGTAATGACGATCAAGGACTGGAACCCATTGGTCGTCCCATTTCTAATGTCACACTCTACTTATTAGATACGAACTTAAAACCAGTTCCTACCGGGATTACGGGTGAATTATATATTGGTGGTGCAGGATTAGCGCGCGGCTATCGTAATCGACCTGAATTAACTGCGGAACGCTTTATTCCTAATCCCTTTTCAGAAATAGCAGGGTCACGTTTGTATAAAACCGGTGACTTAGCCCGTTATTTACCCAACGGCCATCTGAAATTTATTAGTCGTAGTGATAATCAGGTAAAAATTCGTGGTTTTCGCATTGAAATTGGGGAAATACAAACTCAACTCAATCAACATCCTGAAGTTCAGGAAACGGCAGTCATTGTTAAAGAAAATAATTCTAGTCAAAAACAATTAATTGCTTATGTTGTCCCTCACAACGCCAAAACATTTTTCCCAAGAAAGCTACGAACTTTCTTGAAAGAAAAGCTGCCTGATTACATGGTACCTGCTTTATTTATTGCCTTAGAACAATTACCCCTCACATCTAATGGCAAGCTTGATCGGAATGCTCTTCCAGAACCTCAAGTTACAAGAAACTCTGTTGAAAGTCACTATACGGCTCCTCAAACCCACATCGAAAAACAATTAGCAACAATTTGGTCTCAGTTTCTCAATATTAATGTTGACCACATTGGTATTCACGATAACTTCTTTGAATTAGGCGGAGATTCAATTCTCAGTATTCAGATTGTTGCTAAAGCCCGTAAGGAAGGATTGCAACTGACACCGAAGCAACTGTTCCAACATCAAACCGTTGCTCAGTTGGCAACCGTAGTTGAAGTGACAAAAAGTCCTCAGGCGAAACAAGGAATAGTCACTGGTTCTGTTCCTCTCACTCCAATTCAACACTGGTTTTTTGAGCAAAACTTACCGAATTCTCATCATTGGAATCAAGCGGTTTTATTGGAAACAAAGGAATCTCTAGAGCCTGTGCGATTAGATCAAGTAGTACAACAGTTGATGCAACACCATGATGCCTTGCGCCTGCGCTTTTTCCGAAAAGCGGGAGCTTGGGAACAGTATAATGCTGACTTTGATGGTGTGATACCGTTAACGCACCTCGATTTATCCGTGCTACCAAAAGCAGAACAAAAAGCAGCGATCGAGCAAGCAGCGACTTGTTTGCAAGAGAGTCTGAACCTTACTCAAGGACCTTTGCTTCGGATTGCCCAATTTAATTTAGGCGCGAATCAATCAAACCGTTTATTGATTGTTATTCACCATCTTGCAGTCGATGGGGTTTCTTGGCGTATCTTACTTGACGATTTCCAGACGTTGTACCAGCAACTTCAAAATCATGAGACTCTCCAACTCCCTGAAAAAACAACGTCATTCCAACAATGGTCTCAATCCTTGCAAACATACGCCCACTCAGAAAAAATGCAAAAAGAGCTGGACTACTGGGTGAAAACTCTATCCGGTGTTAAGACCAGTTCATTGCCTATTGATTATGCAAGCTGGGACAATACGGAAGAATCAGCACAAACAATCTCAGTTGCCTTAAGTCAGCAAGACACCGAAAGTCTTTTACGGGAAGTTCCTAGCAAGTATCGAACTCAAATTAACGAAATTTTACTAACTGCATTTGTGCAAACGTTTGCACAAGTCATGGATATGCCCAGTTTACTCGTCAATTTGGAAGGGCATGGACGAGAAGAAATAATGGAAAGCATTGATCAGGAGTTGCAGCAGGGGCGCAAATTGGATTCTGACCAATGCTACGACTTGTCACGTACTGTGGGATGGTTTACCAGTATTTTTCCTGCCTATTTAGACGTAGCAGGTGTATCCAATTTAGGAGAAGCCATCACAACTGTCAAAGAACAACTCCGTCAAATTCCTAATCATGGCATTGGGTATGGCTTGCTTCGCTATCTTGGCGCTAAAGAAGTGATTGAACAATTGCAAGTATTTCCTCAGCCTGAAGTTAGCTTCAATTATCTTGGTCAGTTCGATCAAACCCTAACCGAATCATCTTTATTGCAACCGGCATATGAATGGAAAGGATGGGATCGAAGTTTGCAAGGTCAGCGTTCCCATTTAATTGATGTGAATGGATTAATTGTAGGAAAGCAACTGCAACTGAATTGGACTTTTAGTCGAGCCATACATAAACAAACGACGATTGAAAATTTAGCACAAGGGTTTATCGAAACGCTGCGATCGCTGATTCAGCATTGCCAATCTCTAGATTCACTTATCTATACTCCTTCCGACTTTCCATTAGCTAAACTCAGCCAAAATGTCCTAGACCAATTGTCAGCTGGGGAGAAGGAAATTGAAGATATTTATAATCTTTCTCATGGACAAAAAGGAGTTCTTTTTCATGCTCTCTACCAGCAAAATTTAGGCATTTATGTTTCTCAATTAAGTTGCACCTTGAGCGGAAATCTGAATCTGTCAGCCTTTAAACAGGCTTGGCAAACAGTGATAAATAGACATTCCATTTTACGCACTGCTTTTATTTGGGATGGTTTAGAAGAACCGTTGCAAATCATCTACTCCTCTGTCCAGATCCCAATTGAAGAAAAAGATTGGCGAAAACTTTCAAAATCTGAGCAGAATTCCAAGCTAGAACATTTCTTGCAAATGGACAAAAAGCAAGGATTTAATTTAGGTGAAGCGCCTATAATGCGTCTAACCTTAATTCAAACCAATGAAGACAGTTATCAATTTATTTGGAGTTCCCACCATATTCTGCTAGATGGTTGGTCTTGCTCTGCTCTCTTTAAGGAAATAATTGACGGGTATCAAGCATTTTGCAACAAAACAGACTTAATTCAAGAGGCACCTTTTTCCTATCGAAATTACATTGCTTGGTTACAGCAGAAAGATTTAATGCAAGCCAAATATTTCTGGCGAGATTTACTTCAAGGCTTGATCAGACCAACGTCTCTAAATAAACTGAAAACCAATCAAGTCTCCTTTCACCAAAGTCATAATACTGCTGAACAATCAATACAGCTTTCACCTACAACTACAGAAACACTTCAGTCAATCATTAAAAGTCACAAAATCACGCTTCACTCTTTGTTTCAAGGAATTTGGGCATTACTCCTTGCTTATTATAGTGGCGAAAAAGATGTTGTTTTTGGCACAACTGTATCCGGTCGTTCACAAGAGCTACAAGGAATAGAAACAGGAATTGGCTTATTTATTAATACAATTCCGGTACGAATTCAACTACAGTCTGAGGAATCTTTTATTGATCTAACAAGCAATATTCAAAAGCAACAAATTGAAGCGCGCCAATATGAATATACACCGCTCACAGAAATCAAAATGCAGAGTAAAATCTCCAACCATTTACCTTTATTTGAAAGCATTTTAGTGTTTGAAAATTATCCAGTTGAAACCAATGCTGCAGATTTAGATACTGAAATAGCTGTACAAAATGTTAATTTTTCAATCAAGAATAGTTATCCAATAACTTTAAGAGTTGTTCCCAGTGATACTATCTTAATTAATTTCATGTATGACCATTTTCAAATTCAAGCCGAAACAATACAACATCTCTTAAATCTAGTTGATTTAATCGTAAAAGAAATTTCATTCGATCCTAATCTAAGTATCAATAAATTATTAGGGACTATCCAAAACAGTGAACAAGACTGGAAAAGCTCAAAAGAAGAAAAAATAAATGCTTCGACTTTCAAAAAAATGAAATCAATTAAACGAAAAAGTTTCACTTGCTAAACCAGTAATAAGTAATTATTTAAGGAATAAGAGAGTTATACAATGATTGAAGGTTATCCATTATCTCCCCAACAAGAGCGCTTATTTTCATTCAAAAAAAATCATGGACATTATATTGATTGGATTTGGTCTCAAGTCGAAATCAAGGGGAAAATAGATTTTGAAACTTTTGAAGCTGTAATTAAAAAAATTGTTAACGAAAATGAAATTTTTCGCACTAATTTCTACCATCCTCCAGAAATTGAGTTTCCACTTCAAGTTATTGCAGACTATGATGACCCCTATATTCAGTTTAGTGACTTAACTCATTTAAATGCACAGGAGCAAACGACTAAACTCAATGATTATCTAGAATTTAAAAAATCAGAATTAATTGATTTAGAGCATAACTCTCTTTTAGAGTTTCATTTATTCCAGACTTCTTTTCAAGAATATATATTATTAATTCTTTTACCTACTCTTTGCAGCGATCGCGCAACTTTACAAGCATTAATTAATGAAATTGCTAACTTTTATCAAAATTATAATAAGCTTATAGAACAACAACCCTTACAGTACGCAGATCTAGCAGAATGGCAAAATTCTTTATTGGAGGATGAAGAAACTAAAAGTGGCAGAGAATATTGGTGTAATCAAGATTTTTCTTCCTTATTTAATGAACGAATATATGAAGGAAAAGATATCAGTTTAACTGAGTTTATACCTCAATCCGTTGATTTAGAATTAAATCAATCTGACTTAAATAAAATTAACTGGATTACTGAAAATAAAAATATTTCTCTAAAAGCATTACTTTTATCCTGTTGGCAAGTTTTACTTTGGCGAATGAGTCGGTCTTCAGAATCTGAATCAGTAATCGGTGTTAAGTTTGATGGTAGAAAATACGATGAAATTCAATCTGTTTTTGGATTATTTTCTAAATTTTTACCAATTAAAAATTGTTTACAAGAGAATCTCCCTTTTAATACTCTTTTAGAGGAGACTAATATTGCTCTCCATGAGGCTTATCAGTGGCAAGAATATTTCGTTTGGAAAGATATAACACTTTCCCATTCGAGCAGTTCTGATCATCACCAGGAAACTACTCCTTTCTTTTTTTATTGTTTTGATTACTCAGAGTTATTTGAAGATATTAAAGCGACCAATCTTAACTTTAAGATTAGCGAGCAATATATTTGTCTTGAGCCTTTTAAGCTGAAACTTACCTGCCTAAACCTGAAGAGTAGTGAAACTTTAAAGATAAAGCTTCATTATAATTCAAAATTATTCAAATCAGATGATGCAAACACTCTAATAAAGCAGTTTCATACTCTTTTGAAAAGCGTCCTTCAAAATCCACAACTAGCGATTGGTGAACAAGAAATAATCACTGCAGATCAGCATCATCAGCTTTTAGTCAATTTCAATCAAACTCAAACCAATCTCCCACTAAATCAATGTATTCATCATTTGTTTGAACAACAAGTCAAGCGTTTTCCTGATAAAACAGCGATTGTTTTTAACAATGAACAGATCACCTTTTCTCAACTGAATACCCAAGCCAATAAACTTGCTTACCATCTCCAGCAATTGGGGATTTCACCAGAAGTCCCCGTTGGTCTCTATATGAACTCGTCTCTAGAGATGATCATTGGTTTACTGGGGATAATGAAAGCAGGGGGAACATACGTACCACTCGATCCTTCTCTACCTACTGAAAATCTCAACGTTCGCATCCAAGATACTGGAATTTTTGTTGTTGTTACCGAACAATCCTCACTTCCAAACTTAGCAGGGCTTAACGTTAAAGTCGTTTGTCTGGATCAAGAATTTTCACAAGTCGATTCACCATACCAAAATCCAAATAGTCAGGTAACTTCTAAAAATTTAGCTTATTTACTTTATACATCAGGTTCAACTGGTAAACCCAAAGGAGTTGCTGTTGAACATCGACAACTACTGAATTACTTATACGGCATTAGTAAAAAGTTAAACTTACAAAATTCTCTTAATTTTGTCACAGTTTCAACGTTTGCAGCCGATTTAAGCAATACAGTTATTTTTTCAGCATTATGTATGGGGGGATGTCTTCATATTATTTCTGGTCAAAAAACATATGATCCTGACTTTTTAAACAATTATTTTGAAAACAACAATATTGATTGTCTTAAAATTGTTCCATCTCACTTAATTGCTCTTTTAAGAGCTAGTTCATTTTCATCATTTTTACCAAATAAATATTTGATTTTAGGAGGAGAAACCTTAAGCACTAATTTATTTAAAACACTTCAAACTAAAGTTCCTAATAATTGTCAAATTATTAATCATTATGGACCAACCGAAACCACGGTTGGGGTTTTAACTAATATACTTCCAAAAAACATGAATAATATCTCTGAAACAGTACCTTTAGGTTTTCCTATAGCTAATTCACGTGTATATATTCTTAATAATTATCTGAAACCTGTACCGCCTGAAGTTTCTGGAGAAATCTATATTGGTGGTAATAATCTCACAAGAGGTTACTTAAATTATCCTGACATTACAGCGGAAAAATTTATTCCCGATCCCTTTAGTCAAGAAAGAGGAGCACGCCTTTACAAAACTGGTGACCAAGCCCGCCATACCAAAAATGGTTATATTGAATACCTTGGTCGAATAGACAATCAAGTCAAAATACGGGGTTACCGAATTGAGTTAGGTGAAATAGAAGCAACTCTAACAAGCTACCCTAACTTACAGCAAGCAGTGGTTGATGTCTATCAGGATATTTCAGACAAAAACGAAAATAAATTAATTGCTTATCTTGTTGGAGATAAAAATATTGATGTTAACGATTTGCGTCAGTTTTTACAAAATAAGTTACCTGGATTTATGATGCCATCTAATTTTGTTTTTATGGAAAAAATTCCTTTAAAAGCGAATGGTAAGATTGACCGTGGTTTATTACCAGAACCTGATTCAATGCGCCCCCAAGTCGCGGAATTTATTGCACCTCGAACAGAAGCAGAAGAAGTAATCGTAAATATTTGGCAGGAAGTTTTAGGGATTAATAAAATTGGTGTTTATGATAATTTCTTTGAATTAGGAGGTCATTCTTTGTTGGCTATTCAAGTGATTTCCAGATTACGTCAAGATTTTCAATTAGATTTATCAATCAACCAATTATTTGATAATCCTACTATAGACAGTTTAATTACTGTGATTACGGAATCTTGGGGAGAACGAGAAATTGTTGAAGAAATTGCAAAAACGATTCAAACAGTTAATAATTATTTCCAAGAAACTTAAAAGTCTTTTTAGTTAATCAATACAATAAGAAAATGGATCATCAAAAGCAAAATCAATCCACTTCTAATCGAGAAAAACTAATTCAAGATCTTCTCAATAAGAAAGGAATCAAAACGAACCAGAGAAACATCCCAAAAAGAAAGCAAGAAGAGACTTGTCATCTTTCCTTTTCTCAAAAGCGAATTTGGTTCATCCATAAATTGGCACCACAAAACGCTTTATATAATCTCTTTGTGGCTTATAAAATAAAAGGAAAACTAGATGTAGCTGCCTTAAATAATAGTTTCAATGCAATTATTAAACGGCACGAAATATTAAGAACGTCATTTCAAGAAACAGAAGACGGAACCCCCATTCAAGTCGTTCTTCCCAATCGTTACTTAACTATCCCCATTATTGATCTAACTCATATTGATGCTAAAAAACAGGAAAAAGAAATACAAGATTTAGTAACTAAAGAATCACTAAGACCGTTTGATTTAACAAAAGATAATTTACTTAGACTGACTTTGATTCAACTGACAGAAACAGAACATATATTGTTTGTGGCAATGCATCACATTGTTTCTGATGGATGGTCAATGGGAATCTTTATGCAAGAAATTGCAACACTCTATCAGAGTTTCTCTTCTAATACACAATCAGAACTTTCTGATTTATCGATTCAATATGCTGATTTTGCGATCTGGCAACAACGAAAATTTGAACAAGGCGAATTAGAAAAGCAACTTTCTTATTGGAAACAACAATTTCAAGATATTCCACCTGTATTGGAGTTGCCAAACGATCATCCACGACCACCGATTCAAACTGCTAGAGGGGCAACAGAATCCTTTAGGTTATCGCAATCGCTAACTCAAGCCCTTGAAACTTTAAGCCAACAGGAACATGTAACACTTTTCATGACCCTACTGGCTGCCTTTAAAGCATTATTATACCGTTACACCAGTCAAACTGATATTGTTGTCGGATCTCCAATTGCTAATCGTAGCGAACCCGAATTAGAGAACCTAATTGGATTCTTTGTTAATACTCTTGCTTTCCGTACCCAATTATCAGAGAATATGAGTTTCCGAGAGCTATTAGCTTCTGTACGCGACAGTACCATAGGTGCTTATGATAATCAGGATTTACCATTTGAAAAGTTAGTTGAAGAACTGAAACCAGAACGAAATTTAAGTCGGCATCCCTTATTTCAAGTGATGTTCGTTTTCCAAAACTTTCCTAATCAACAATTCTCTGTTCCGGGTTTAACTGTCAGCACGTTTGAAACCAATCGGCAAGTCGCAAAATTTGACTTAACTTTATCGATTTCCAAGACAGAAAGAGGACTAGCCGGCTCGTTCCAATATAATATTGACTTGTTTAATCATTCTACTATTCAACAACTAGTAAAACATTTTCAAGTTTTAATAGAAGATATTGCTTTTAATCCGGATCAACAACTTTCAAATCTATCTCTATTAACTCAACGTGAACGTCATCAGTTATTAGTAGAATGGAATAATACTGACATTAAATTTCCCCAATATAAATGCATTCATCAGTTATTTGAAGAACAAGTTGAGCAAACGCCAGACGCGATCGCGCTAGTTCATCACAATCAACAACTGACCTATCAGGAATTGAATGTCAAAGCTAACCAACTAGCTCATGATTTGCAAGGGTTAGGGGTTCAACCAGAAACCCTAGTCGGCATTTGCATGGAGCAATGCTTAGAAAGAATCATTGGCTTATTAGCTATTCTCAAAGCAGGCGGTGCTTACGTTCCCCTCGATCCAACCTACCCAAAAGAACGGATACATCGGATCTGTCATGAAGCTAACGTTGTACTGCTATTAACACAATCCCATCTCTCCCAAGAGCAATCAGAGGTTGTTTCCAGCAATCTCATGCTCTTAGATCAACAAGAGCAAACCTTAACTCAACAGCCTCGCGATAATCCCATCAATTCCCCTTCCTTAGAACAATTAGCTTATGTCATTTATACCTCGGGCTCCACCGGTCAACCTAAGGGCGTTTCCATTTGCCAGCGAGGACTTCTTAACTTAGTGTTTTGGCATCAATCGAGCTTTGGTGTAACGGCTGCCACGCGGGCAACTCAACTGGCAAGCATCGCGTTTGATGCCTCCGCTTGGGAAATTTGGCCTTATTTAACCGCTGGTGCTAGCCTCTACTTAGTGGATCGGGAACTTCTCAATGCCCCAGTTCAACTGCAAAACTGGTTGCTGTCGAGAGGAATCGAAATCGCCTTTGTTCCTACGCCACTGGCAGAAAGTTTCTTTTCCCTAAGCTGGTCGCAGCAGGTTGCTCTACGAACCTTACTCACAGGGGGAGATCGCTTAAATCAGTTTCCGCCTTCTTCACTTCCCTTTCAACTGGTTAATAATTATGGTCCCACTGAAAATACCGTTGTGACAACTTCGGGAACCATCACACCACATGCAGATCAGGAGCATTTACCTAGCATGGGGTCTCCCATTGACAATACCAACCTTTATGTTTTGGACAGGAACTTGCAATCGGTTCCCATTGGGGTTCCCGGAGAGCTTTATATTAGTAGTGTCGGTTTGGCACGTGGTTACTGTCATCGTCCAGGGTTAACTGCAGAAACATTTCTTCCCAATCCCTTTAGTGAGACTGCCGGAGTGCGTCTCTATCGAACTGGCGATTTAGTTCGTTATCGAAGTGAGAGCCGGATTGAGTTCCTCGGTCGCATTGACAATCAAATTAAACTTCGCGGCTTTCGCATTGAACGCGGAGAAATTGAAAGCACCCTGAATTTACATCCCAAAATAGTGCAAAGCACTGTAACCCTTTGGGATAAAGCGGGCAATCAACAATTAGTTGCCTATGTGGTTCCCCAACTCGAAGCCTCTCTAACCAGTCAGGAACTACAATCTTTTTTGAAAGAAAAACTACCAAGCTACATGATACCAGTGGCATTTATCCTTCTGGATGAATTCCCCCTGACACCAAATGGGAAAGTCAATCATCGAGCTTTGCCAGATCCAGGAACGACCCAGTTAGAGCCAAGCAACACGTTTGTCGCCCCTCGCAATGCCCTTGAACGTGAGTTATGTGATATTTGGTGCCAAATTCTAGCACTAGAACAAGTTGGCATTCATGATAACTTCTTTGACTTGGGCGGACACTCTTTACTGATTACACAACTACTGGCTCAGGTTAGAAACGTCTTGCAAGTCGATTTACCATTACGAAGTCTATTAGAAGCACCTACTGTGGCAGAACTCACTAACAAAATCGAACTGGCTCAAGACAAAAAGGCTTCTGTTGAAACTTATTTGGATCCTGCGGAATATCTCAGAAATGATGTTGTTCTAGATCCTGATATTTATCCTCAATCCCAAAATATTGAATCTGAGCCTACTAACATCCTCTTAACCGGAGCGACAGGTTTTTTAGGAGCCTTTTTACTTAAGGAATTACTCCAGCAAACTGGCGCTAATATTTATTGCCTCGTTCGCGCCTCCCATGCGGAAGCCGGTCAACAAAAAATTCAGACCAGTCTTCAATCCTACTCAATTGGGGACGAATCCTTAAGTTCCAGAATTATTCCTCTAGTGGGCGATTTATCGAAACCCTTATGCGGTCTTTCTCAACAGCAGTTTGCAGCCATCGCTAGCAAGATTGATGTTATTTATCATAATGGTGCTTGGGTGCATCATGCTTATCCCTATTCAACACTGAAAGCCGCTAACGTTTCGGGAACTCAAGAAATCCTCCGATTAGCCAGTCGCATCAAGACTAAGCCGGTACATTTTATTTCTACGGTTAGTGTCTTTTCTCCCAATAACACTTCTGGTGTCGAGTTGGTTCGCGAACAAGACAATCCCGATCAAGGTTCAGTTCCCGCAAGTGGCTATGGTCAGAGTAAATGGGTAGCAGAGCAATTAATCGCGATCGCGCAGCAAAGAGGAATTCCCACTTGTATCTATAGACCAGGGCGCATTTCTGGTGATAGTGAAATGGGTGTTTTTAATGAAAACGACTTTCTCTATCGACTCATTATCGGTTGTATTCAGCTTGGAATGGCACCTGCCGGAGAAATGAAACTCAACCTCGCCCCTGTTAATTACGTGAGTCGGGCACTTGTTTACTTGTCTCAACAAAACACATCTTACGGAAAAGCCTTTCATTTGATCAATCCCAGTTCCTTTAACACAAGCCAACTCATTGAGTACCTCCATACATTGGGATATTCCATTCAACAGGTTCCCTACGAGCAATGGCGGGCTCAATTGCTTGAAATTGCCGGAGACTCACCAGACCATCCGTTATATCCGCTAGTTCCCTTGTTCCCCAGAAAAGAAACCCAACCCACTGGCAAGGCTCATTTACAGTTTGATTACCGAAATGTAGAGGAGGCTTTAGCAAACACTACCATTACTTGCCCCGCGATCGCGGATTCTGTCTTACCCATTTACGTTTCTCACCTCATTGATCGCGGTTTCATTAAACCACCGCAACCACCTCTCCAAAAAATAACTTAATCTTGAAAACTCAATGACACGACCAGGAATATGACATCTTCTACTCAGCAATCCTCAAACCATCAATCGACCTCAGCAACAGCCACTCAATTCAGCGATCGCCAATACGAACATCTACAAAACCTGATTGCTCGTTATACTCAACAAACAAAAACATCCAAAACGCAAGCACAAGCCCACCGGCACGTTCTAGCGGATAACCGCGCAACAGCCGGGTTAAATGCCATCACCAAAGAGATGCATTATCCCATTGTCGGGAAACACTCCCAAGGATCCAAAATTTGGGATGTGGATGACAACGAATATATTGATTTCACCATGGGATTTGGGGTGAATTTATTGGGTCATCAGCCCCCTTTCATTATTCAAGCCCTCCAACAACAATTGGAAAAAGGAATACAACTTGGTCCTCAAGCAGAATCTGTCGGTGAAGTTGCCGACTTGATTGCAGAATTGACGGGGATGGAACGAGTTGCCTTCTCCAATACAGGAACAGAAGCCATAATGACAGCGATTCGCCTAGCCCGAGCTACAACCGGTCGCAAAAAAATTGCCCTTTTTGCTGGTTCTTATCATGGTCATTTTGATGGCACACTCGTTAAACCCCAAACCACCCAAGAAAACTTTCAGGCAGTTCCAAAAACCATTGGCATTCCCGAGGAATTTGTTAAAGATGTTTTGGTTCTTGAGTATGATGATCCCCAATCATTAGACGTAATCAACGCTTATAGCAGTGATTTAGCAGCGGTTTTAGTGGAACCCATTCAGCCTCAACGCCCCCAATTACAACCGAAATCGTTTTTACATCAGCTCAGAGAACTAACCCAGAGCTTAGGTATCACCTTAATTTTCGATGAAATGGTCACCGGTTTCCGTCTTCATCCAGGCGGCGCACAGGCTTGGTTTGATGTGCAAGCAGATTTAGCAACCTATGGAAAAATTGTTGGTGGAGGCATGCCCATTGGCGTAATTGCAGGCAATGCCAATTATCTGGACAGAATTGATGGTGGGATGTGGCACTATGGTGATGCTTCTTTACCGCAAGTAAAAACCGCATTCTTTGCCGGAACTTATTGTAAGCATCCCTTAGCCATTGCAGCCGCCCGAGCAATGCTTCAATATCTGAAAGCGCAAGGATCTTCTCTACAAAATCAGTTGAATGATCGTACTGAGCAATTTGTTCAGGCCTTGAATGACTGTTTTCAAGCCGAAAAATTGCCAGTACAAATGGCTAACTTCGGTTCATTTTTTGGTCCTGTTGCAGCCAAAAATATAACTGCCTCTAATACTAGTAACCTTCCATTAGAGCTATTGCGCTATCACTTACTGTATCGAGGAATTCTTCTCCGTGGTAGTAGTGGTTTTTTATCAACTGCTCATTCAGATGAAGATTTAGACTCGACTATACAAGCGATAAAAGCCAGCGTGGCTGAGTTGCGTCAAGGTCACTTTTTACCCAACTAATGCACTTTAATTTGTCACAATATTCACAATTTTGAGGTAATTTATGAAATTAGCAGAAAAACATCTTAATTACGATAAATTTGCTTGGTTTTACAATCAGTACTGGGGAAAAAAATACTGCGATTCAGCATTTCCTTGTATCGAACAATTGCTCCTTCCTTATCTTTCTGAACAAGCTAAGGTTCTTGATCTGTGTTGTGGAACTGGACAAATCATGCAAAATGTTATTGCGAAAGGATTTCGAGTAACTGGTTTAGATATTTCTAAAGATATGTTAGAGTTTGCAAAACAAAATGCTCCTAGTGGTAATTTTGTTATTGATGATGCACGGTCTTTTAGCTTTTCCTCTACTTTCCAAGCAGTTTACTCAACTCATTCTAGTTTGAATCATATTCTTCACCTGAACGAACTAACCAGTGTTTTTAAAAATGTTTATACTGCCTTAGTTGAAAATGGAATTTTTGTATTTGATATGCCCTCAGAGGAACGATATCAATCTGAAATTTTAACCGGAAAAGTTACTGATGGAGATGTTAAAAAAGATTACGCATATGCTGTTGGAGGTCAGTATGACTCTGAGCAGAAAACGGGCTATATTAACATCACAATTTTTGATTTAATTAGTGATAATAGTTGGCAACGCTCAGATATTAATTGGTTAGTTAGATGTTATTCAGAACAGGAAATAAAATCGACTTTAGAAAAAGTTGGCTTTACCAAAATTGACGTTTACGATGGTGGAAAAGATTTAGGTTAGAAGTTACGCATTGACAATTTAAGCCAATTATGCAGGAGTGCCTTCCGATTGAGGAAGATTCTGAACAATATATTCGCGTATCACAGAGGTAAATAAGTTTTTTTGCAGTTCATACCAA
>JAAANX010000152.1 GCA_009909085.1 Cyanobacteria bacterium GSL.Bin1
AGAATAACTTTTAGTGGTGCTGGTTTACAAAGACCTCGTATCAAGTTTGATTCAGAACCTCTGTATCCCAAGTTATACCAACTATCATAACATAACTCTTTCTCAGAAAGCGCTTTCAGGGAGTTGCCATTGGGTTAAGATTCCGACACGACTGTCTTTACCTTGGCGGGCATTTTGTTTCTCAATTTCAACTCCCAAACGAAGCTGCTTCGTAATACTATAATGACCAAGGGGAGATAAAAAGTAGGAAATATCACTTTTTACATGAACGCGATCGTGATTAAAGCTTTCGCTTCTAAGTTATCAAATAAAGGAACCAATAAACTTGCTATTGTTAGCAAAAACTGAATTAACTGCAAGCGTTTTGGAAACACAATTTTAGGGTTCATTCAGTGGCAGAATTTTAAGTGAGTTAAGGGGTTATCACTCATGAGTAGAGAGAAACTGAATTTCTCCCTACTCTCTTTATTCTTTTACCGTATTTTTAGTCTAAAAGAAGAAGAATTTGCTCCTATTTAACCGAGAGTTGAGCCATTCCATCCCCACATCGAACCTTTTGCTTCAGCAAATTCAATGTAGGTGCGATTAGCAGGAACGCCCAAATTTTTCTCGATCTCTTGACAAAATTCCTGACTCATTGCACTGGTTTTATCAGGGCTAATACTACCAACATTTTTAATTTCAATGTAGCAAACCGGATCAGTTGTTCCAGAAAATGTCATCGCAATTTCCGGCTGAAACGCTGTCATGACAAATGATTCTGGTTTTCCTAAGTGCTTGGATAATTTAGTAGATAAGGTTTTGAGTAAACTCTCAACGTCGCTAGCATTAGGCTTAGCAACAGAGGTGTGAACTTTAATTAAAGGCATGAATAATCCTCCCAGTTAATGGTTCTAGCCTCCATATTGCCAGCCTGTGCTTTCTAATAAAAGTGCCTCTCCTTCGCGATGAACGCCAGCGCCAATGACTTCTCCCACAAAAATGGTATGGTCGCCTTTTTCGACGGCATCAACGACCCGACATTCCACATAGCCGAGGGTATCTTGAATAATCGGACAACCCGTTTCTGCGCCGGAATAAAATTCAACATCAGCCAACTTATTGCCCACGCGCCGTTGCGGTTTAAAGAATTGGGCTGCTAACTCTTTTTGTGTGCTATCGAGGAAGCTGAGTGCAAACACCCCAGTCTTTTTAATCATGGCATGAGAACCGGAGTCTTGGCGAACACAATTGATAATTAAAGGAGGTTGAAAAGAGGTTTGCATGATCCAACTGGCGGTAAAGCCGTTGATTTCTTCACCATCTTTAACACCACAAATGTAGAGTCCGTGAGGAATTTTGCGAAGTATCGTTTTTTTGGCTTTCTCGTCTAGCAAGATGATTCTCCAATGAATGAACTGACAATTTCTTGCTTTAGTGTAGCTTAATGAGGTGAGTGAGCTGGAAGCAAATGATAGCAAGAGCGAGAAGATAAGATTTTCTGAGGGTGCAAGCAGTCCCTTTAAGCCTACCGTTATCAAATTTCGTTGGAGTTTAGTTCAGCCATTTCAGCTTAAAAAAAGTGAGTGAATACTGTAAAAAACGTCAGTTAATTTTTGCTAGCGTCTATCCCTTTTTTATCATAATTTGATTGATAATTTTGCTAGTCGAGGTCGGAACTTCAACGGCAATTAATTTAATTTCTCCACCATAGCTTTGTACAGCTTGTGCTTCGGGTAGTGTTTTTATCGTATAGTCTCCTCCTTTGGCATAAATTTCTGGTTTTAAGGTTTTAATTAATTCCTCAGCCGTTTTTTCTGAAAAGAGGACCACTGCATCGACTGCACTCAGTGCAGACAGGACTTCTGCCCGTTGTTCTTCAGGAATAATTGGACGAGGCGGGGCGTCTTGCGGTTTGATACTACGAACGGAGTGATCGCTATTTAAGCCAACCACTAACCTTTTCCCTAAGGATTTTGCGGTTTGTAAGTATCGCACATGACCGACATGCAATAAATCAAAACAACCATTTGTCAATACTAACGGTCGCCACTGTTCTGGGTTCGTCATCACCTGAGATTGCAGCTTAGCGAGAGAA
The DNA here is from genome assembly GCA_009909085.1 of Cyanobacteria bacterium GSL.Bin1. Classification (NCBI taxonomy): domain Bacteria; kingdom Bacillati; phylum Cyanobacteriota; species Cyanobacteria bacterium GSL.Bin1. Next base: position 2,078 of record JAAANX010000152.1, read on the forward strand.
TACAGCATAAAGTTTGTCCTGTACTTAGAACTTCATTACCTACTTTGCTATTGTTAAAATCATCTTTTGAGCAACGTGTTGCCAGGTCCTAACCAATTTTAATTCTCTGAGGTTCGATTGTATTTCGGGCGTAATCTGCCAAAATGTTCTTCGCCTTGTCGGGAAGGAACAGAGTTTTGAACGGGATTTAACTGCATAATTTCAAATTTAGAGCCAAACAAATTCCGAATTGCTGAGGGCTCAATGCCATGCGGGGGTCCCCCGGATCGTTGATGAGTAAAGAAAATCGCAAGCAATTCGCCATTGGGTTTCAACAGTGAATGGACCAAATCGATATAAGCGGTTCGTTTTTCGGGGGGAAGGGCGCAAAAGCAAGTATGCTCGACTACATAGTCGAAATGATAACTATAGTTTTCGGGAAGATTGAAAATATCTGCTTGCAAAAATTTAACATCCAGTTTCGTATCTTTTGCCAATTCTTTAGCTTGCGCGATCGCGGAAGGGGCAAAATCAACCCCAATCACCTCATGTCCAGCTGCGGCGAATAAAAGCGCATCATAGCCCCGACCACAGCCTAAAACGAGAGTTTTTCCAGGAGGGGGTCCGTTGTCCGCTTCCAGAAACTTGAAAAAAGGAGGGGCAGCTTGACCTAAATCCCAGCGATCCGTTCCTTCTTGATAGCGATTTTCCCAAAAATGGGGCGTTAACGTGCTGTGCATACTGGATTCATTCATAGTTGATAGCTAACCGCTGCTATTTTAATGGTATAGTTAACTGGGCTTTCGGAAAACAATAATCGATAATCATTAGAAATCTAAGCCAAACAGTTCTTTGACCTGATTCTAGCCCCAGACCAATCCCCGAAAAGACAAGGAAAATTGATTAGACATCTCCAAAAACCTAAAACTCTTACTGTAACTAAGTTACACCGCAAACGATTTTCGGATTAATTTCCTCCTCAATAACGAGGTCATCAGATGTTGAAGCACCCAAACCCAAAAGTT
>JAAANX010000153.1 GCA_009909085.1 Cyanobacteria bacterium GSL.Bin1
AGCAAGTTTTTGGCTTATCTATGCTCTCGAAACGAAAAACTGTATTTTCGGCGACTCAAAATGACATAAAAAGTGCATGAAAAATCAAGGAATATTTTGGCAGAAAGTCAACAGCCTAGGCCGCGCGTGACCGTTGTTCAATTTTGTCACAAAATCTATAAAACTATTAAAACAAGTGTTATAGATTATGACACGAAATCAATAATCGACTATACTAAAAGAGTCGTAACAAAGGAGAATCAAAAAATGTCCAGAAGAGGTGGCTATCGTCGAGGAGCAGGACGCAAAGCAGTTTGGCAAGACCAAGAGACCCAAACCATTCGCGTTCCAGTCGCGCTGAAAGATCAGTTACTTGATATTGGGAAGGGGCTCGATCGCGGACAGGAATTCTATGATGGGAAGACTTGCGCTGAACTGCGAGAAGTCCTCCAGACTTGGGAAGCCAAGTGCCAAGAAAATGAGGAGTCCCCAGAATGGCAACCGGTTCGTCAACTTTTAGATGACATTCAAGCCGTCCTCGCCAAAAGACCCGTCAAAGCGTGTCGGCGTAGAAGATTCCGACATGGCTGTAACGCTGAGACTTCTGAGAAGGATGTGAACCTTTAAAAAATTGATCAATATCTGTCTTATGAATCCGCAATGACTTGGGATCATGTCAGAGTGGAGAATAGAGAATAATCGCCAAAAATGTCTAACTCCCATCCTCTCCATCCTGAATCAACGCCACTCACCTCTGATCCAGCAGAGCAGTTAGAGTATGAAAATTGGCTTTCCTTCCACCGGGTTTGGGGAACAATGAGTGATGCTACCATTAGCGCGATCGCGCATCACTTACAAGTCTTACCCATTGCAGCGAACACCGCCATCTACGAAGAAAGCCAAACGCCCCAAGGCATTTATTTTCTCAAATGGGGGACGGTCGAGATTTATCGCCGTTCTCCCCTCGGGAAAAGCCACATCACCTATCGCAATGCGGGAGAAGTCTTTGGCTATCTCCCCTTAGTCAACAATCAATGGCAATCTAAATATCAAGCCAATGCGATTGCCTTAACAGGCGCTGAAGTGTGGTTTCTCCATCGAAATGCCCTCAAAACCCTCTCTCAAGAGTATCCCGATCTGCAACAAGCGATTACCAATCTCCTCGTACAAGATTTAGAGCAATTTACCCAACGGGTCGCAACAGAACAAGCGAGAATTCAGGGGTTGCAACCCTACCTGCAACCGCTTCCCAACCCAGAAAGCAGGGTCGGGTCAAGCAAAGTTAGTCAAAAATTGGCTAAGTCGGTTAAAACTGCTCGTCAAGACCAAAAGCCCATTGTCTGCCAAGCCCAGCGAGGGACGGGCAAAACCTTCATCGCAAGCTTAATTCATCAGCAATCTGCTCTGGAAAATCAACCCTTTGCCGAGATTGACTGTGCTGCCCTCGCCCGAGAAGCCAAAGGGACAGTCAACAGTGATCGGATTTTTGGCAACGGCGAACAAACCATTGGCATTCTAGAACTAATTGAACGAGGCACTCTCGCCATCGATAATGCTCATTTACTGAGTAAAACTGACCGAGAACGCCTGTTTGAATATCTGAGAACGGGGATCATTTACCGCAACCAAACCACTACACCTCGGCAACTCTCAGTCCGCCTCATCTTGATCGCCCCCCCAAAAATATCGCTTCCCGATGTTGATCACCACAGCATTAAACTCCCACCCCTCAGTCAACGCAAAGCTGATATCACCGACTTTGCTCGTTACTTTGTGCAGAAGTTCTGTCAAGAGCGCGATCGCGCCCTAATGGAACTGGATCAAGCGGATTTGCGACGCATCTGTGTCCCATTGGCGGTATGAACGGCTTGTTTGCCAAACTCTCTATTTTGGAATTGCGCTCAACCCAACAAGTCTGTGGCAGTCAGTGCAGTACCTTTGGCTGCTACAAAGGGAGTGAGGCAACGCCTGTCAATTTTCCGACCCCCTACCCACAGAAGGACAAGCAACGGGGGGTTGTCCCCTTTATTCCCATCCCGCACAATTAAAAGATAATCGAGATTGTATGTTCTGCATGACCTGTCTGAAAGCGTGTCCCAATCGTTCGGTGCAGTTAAATCTGCGCTTCCCGGCAGCGGATTTGCTTGAAGGTCACCAGCCATTTTGGGCAGAAGCAGCGTTACTGCTGTTATTACTGGGCGGTGTATTTATGCACGAAGGCAATAAATTGCTTAGCTGGTTCGGTTTTGGAGATATTCCCTTAGATTCCCAACATTTGCTCGTTTCTTTGCCAGTGGTCTCCCTGCTGTTAAGCATTCCCTTGGTTCTTACCTATGGCGTTCAGCAATTAAGTCGGTTGTGGATGCGTTTGGTCTTTCCCATAGAGTAGCATTGATAGTAGGGTAGGGTGGTTAAAGCCCGTCATCAAGCAATTATATTAACGAAGCTGAACCTTCTAGTTGATTGAGCCATTCTCTAGCAGAATCGTGGGAAAGAGGACGACTTAACAAGGGATTCGCCAGTTCAAAAATGACCTCGTCAAGCATCTCTTCAAAGTCGCTTTCGTATTCAATATCCTCGCGTCCTTCAATGGCATTTGCCCAATTCTCTACATCTAATGATGACAGTTGACCGTCGAGATATCGTCTTAAAATATTAACAATCTGCTGTTTTTTGAGAATCACAAGTCCTCTTGCACTATCCCAACTATAGGAATTGAGCAGCTGCCAAATTTCCGATAAAGGTCGATCGAAGTTTAACAGTGAATTGAGGAGTTCGACTCTAGTTTTCATGGGTATTTTTGCTTGACGTGGACAATGCTATCATCAGCAGCGTAAGTAGTTTTAGTGTACAAAATCGTTATCCCTGCTGCATCTACTTGTTTTTCATAGGTGGCAAAAGACCCCGGAATATTTCTGGCGGGGACATCTGCTTGGAAGGCTTTTCCGCCATTAGGAAGATCGTAGATTCTTACTGGACTGGCACTTTTGGGTAAACGTTGCTGAAAACGAGCAAGATTATTGATTTGTTTGGCGTTTAACGAGGTCGCCATAGAATAAGGATACTGGAAAGCCTTACCTTTACAATTAAATCATCTTCAAACGACTTAAATTTCTGTAGTATTCAGGCAAAGGGTTGGTTAGTGGATAAAACTAATGAAATCAATTCTAAGTAATCTTTTTGCTTTCGGTGTCTGTTTGACTCCGGTAACTGGACCATTATCCGCTATCAAGCAATTATATTAACGAATTAGCAGAAGAAAGCTGGATCAAAAACCAAGGATGCGCGATCGCGCATTAAATTCAGTAATGATGACATGAGCTTTACTCGCCCCTGCCATAGCAAACATTTCCCCTTGAAGATAGTGATGTTTGATCGGACTGCTGCGTTCAATCTCTAAATACTCTTCAGGGGAGAAGTAAGCGTGGCTTTGGCTACGGGTCATTGTCCGATGCTGAGTGCATTTCGCTTCTAATTTTAGCCAATCAATCAAGTTTTTTGGGGTAACAATTTGAGGGAGATAGCGCGATCGCAAAACAGTTAAGTTGTCTTTTTTAGTTTATTGATGCTGTTTTATCTTGAATTTGGCGTGATCGCTGCTTTGATTTTGTGGGCAATGATCCGGTTGGGATCAAAAGAAAAGTTGAGATATTGAGGCAAATTCCCCCAAACACCTCGCCATCATTGCCACCGGAAAACTACGCTACACCCCCTTGGAAACCCTCTACGACCAACGAACCGAGCAATTTCTCCTGCAAAAATATCCCATCCGCTTCATTCTAGTATTTTTACTGAAATAAAAGTAAGTATAATGACTAGAAATCAGACTGGAAAATATTAGATTTGCTGCATTAAAAAATAAATTCGAGTTAATATAAAATCAATTTCTCTAGCACTTCCGGTTAAATAATGTTGCGTCGTCTTTCACAATGGCTCGAAAATCGTGCTTCTCGTCCTTCTTATGGCGGATTAGTCTTACTTTTAATTGCAATTGCTTTTTTTGGCGCGGCAACGAATACAATGGTTGGTTGGTTATACGCGCTAAGCGGTCTGATTTTTTCCCTGTTAGGACTGGCTGCAGTGCTTCCGCCAAGAGCATTAAAATCGCTTCAAGTACAACGTTGTCCGATTTATCCGGTGAGTGCCGGAAATCAGCTTACATTAGAATTAATTGTAGACAATCCTACCCTCCAACCGAAAACTCTTTTGCAAGTTATTGATCAATTGCCGATTCCGCTAGGAAAACCGGCTGGAAGCGCGATCGAGCTGATTCCTCCCCAAGAGACTTACCACTGGGTTTATACAGTAAAAGCGAAGCAACGGGGAATTTATCATTGGTCAGAGGTGGACTTACGTACCGCCACTCCCTTGGGATTATTTTGGAGTCGTCGTCGCCGTCAAGTTAATGCCACAGCCATTGTTTATCCGCTCGTTTTACCGCTGAAACAATGTTCCCTGCTCGATACATTAGGAGAAGAAGACAGCGATCAATTTCCGCAAGAAAGACGCTTCCAAGCGGCAACTGTCGGTTTAACCCGAGGTTTACGTCCTTATCGCCGAGGAGATTCGCCGCGCCTGATTCACTGGCGTAGTAGCGCGCGGTATGGGGAATTACGAGTGAGAGAATTAGAACTCTCGATGGGGGGGCAAGATGTCGTGATTGGTCTCAATAGCGCGATCGCGTGGGAAGAAGCAATATTTGAAGATGCTGTGATTGCAGCGGCTTCTCTCTATTTTTACGCCCGTCGCAGTCAGCTCAATGTTAAACTTTGGACGGCACAAGCCGGTTTGATTCAATCTCAGCAAGAAGTGTTAGAAGTTTTAGCCGCAGTGCAGTTTCAAGAATCCCAGCAACAAAGTCCACCCTCATTGCCTTTAATCTGGTTAACCTGTAACCCGAATGAAGTTAAAGATTTACCACGGGGGAGTCGTTGGTTATACTTTACCGGAGAAGAAAGAGAGTTGCCTGTTGAAAGTCGCTTTTCTGGGTTAACAATTAATGCTGCTGAATCCCTACAACAACAGTTACAAAAAACTCCCGAAAGAGGTTAGTGAATAGGTCGGTTGAGAATACAGCCAAGGATCACTCAGTCATGCCGATTCCAATCTAATTATTTCCATTCGCCGCTTTGAATGAGTAGTTCGTTGGAACGTAACAAGTTTTGTAGTTCTTGACTCTTATCAACACTCATCGGCTTTTCCATAATATGACCTTGAATAAAGAGACTAATAATCCTTGCGATTAAAGAACGAATTTCTGTTTCAGATTGAGTTGCCGGGAAATCCAGAAAGGTTGTCCCAGTCGTCGCATCAAGAGGGTGAGTGATCGAAAAATGATTAGCGCCTTCGAGAAAGACAACGTAACTATCTCCTCGCCCACCGGAGATGCCTTCTTGGAAAGTCCGTAAAATCGGAGTTATTGCTGTTTCCCAGTTCATGCCGTAACGATGACTGCTATTGGCAATCACCCCATCTTGCGTTCCTCCTAATAGCAGCAAAGGAAGCGAATCAGGTAAAGCTAAAATTGTCCCTGGTTCATAGCCATTATTCAAGCCACCGGCGGTATGGGCAGCATAAGCAAAAGCACCAGCAAGGTGAGGAAAGAACGCTTTACTGGCACTTTCAATGGCGACACGCCCCCCTGCGGAGTGACCGCCTAAAACAACTCGTTGCAAGTCGAGTAAACCGGACAATAAACCTTGTGTTTGGAGGTTTTCTAACTCCTGAAGCAGTGCTGGTAGTGCAGACGCAGTTGCCTTCTTACCATAATTATGCGGTGACCAAGCTTCAACATCAACCCCAGGCGTCAGAGCAACCACTCCCGGTAAATTTTCCGCTACCCAGGCAAAGGTGATCACAACTAATCCCTTTGCTGCTAAATCAATCGCCAGCCAATAATAGGCATCAGGGGGACAATTAAACCCATTAAAAAAAATGACAATTGGAAAAGGCGCTTGTTCAAATCTCGGCGGAACGACTCCGAAATTTTGCTCTTGAGCCTTTCCAGACAGTTGTCCCGGATAATAAACTTTGAGATGAATTGTGTCGTAGGGGGAGAGAGCGTTTTCAACTTTAACTGCTCGAAAGAAAGCGCGAACAGTATCCTGTGAATCCATAATGGCAAAAGTTCCCTCAAGGTTTAATGACGGGTTAGTTCAGGCGATGGAGAATGATGTTCAATTTTTGTCCCCAAAACCTCTAAAAAGGCTTTTAACCATTGGGGATGGGCAGGCCAAGCAGGGGCAGTAACTAAGTTACCATCAACAATCGCCTCATGAGTGGGAAGAGAAACATACTCTCCTCCCGCTTGTACCACATCAGGACCACAAGCGGGATAAGCAGTACAGCGTTTGCCTCGGAGGACATCAGCTGCAGAGAGGACTAAAAGTCCATGACAAATAGAAGCAATGGGTTTATTGGCTTGGGCAAAATGACGAGTAATATCTAAAACTTTTTCATGCAAGCGGATATATTCTGGGGCGCGTCCACCCGGAATCACGAGGGCATCATACTCATCAGGGTTAATCTCATCAAAGCTAGCATTTAAGGAAAAATGATGACCGGGTTTTTCGGAATAGGTTTGATCGCCTTCAAAGTCATGGATGGCAGTTTTAATGGTTTCCCCTGCTTTTTTATCCGGACAAACTGCGTGTACGGTATGACCGACCGTTTGCAGGGTTTGGAAGGGAACCATAATTTCGTAGTCTTCCCCAAAATCACCCACAATCATCAAGATTTTTTGACCGCTCATTGGACCCTATCTCCTCCTTAACTCAACTACTTTTTTGATTATCATGCCATGTCCTGGCAATGGAGTTCAAAATGTTGTTTCATTCAGCTGTATTTAAAAGATGTACTGAGGCAAGTTTCTGCAATCGCTGCTACTGTGTAAAAATAACAACTTGATTGCCTCCTTGTTCTTTTGCCTGATAGAGCGCTTGATCAGCTTGTTGAATCAGAATTGTCGAATCTAATTCCAAAGTGGGAATCATACTGGCTACGCCACAACTGACACTGAGGACATTTGTGTTCGATGGGTCCTGCTCATTAAAATTAAAAGTTGCCAGTTGGGTTCTAATCGATTCAGCAATTGCCAAAGCGTCCTCTGGTTCGGTATCTGGCAAAATCACCGCAAACTCTTCCCCGCCAAAACGAGCCACTTGATCCCTTGGGGAGCGAGCAACGGATTGCAAGATCTGAGCAACTTCCTGTAAACATTGGTCACCGGCTAAGTAACCGTAAGTATCATTGTATTGCTTGAAAGAATCGAGATCGCACAAAATTAAACTTAAATATTGCTGCTGAGGCTGCAGGTCATGCCACTGTTGATTGAAATAATCGTCAAAAGCTCTCCGGTTCGCCAGATTCGTGAGGGAATCAACCTGCGTTAAGGCTTGTAGTTTCCGATTTTCTGCTTCTAATTGCTCGTTGCGTAAACCGTATTCGTTAGCGACTTGACTGGGTTCTAACTCGGCTTGGACGCGTTCGCTGGCATCAATCATGAAAATAATTAAGGCATTATCTTGCCCAGGCTCATTCAGTTCACCGATTAAATATAAGTCGAAATATAAGATTTCCCCGAGGATTTCTTGGCGAGAAATTTCTTTCAGTTCAAAACTTTGTTTCTGTCCTTGAAGAATTGCTGTGGCAATTTCCTCTAGCCCGACTAATTCCGGAAAGCTCAACCGGACATCCATCCCCACTTGAATCAATTCCGGAGCGTCGGTAAAGCGCTGCGCACCATAAGAGCTCTCAAGAATCCTAAATTGGCGATCCACTCGAATATAATCGGGGTCTTTGGAAGCGAGAAGTTTCTTTAAAGCCGGATTCATTAAACTCATGTTTGGTAAGGCCCCTTCCTGCCATGTCAAATTTCCTGAGGAGTTCGCTGCAAAATGAGTCATTTCAAAACTATCCCAGAAGGAATCATTTTCTGAGGGAGTACTCATCGGTGAGGAGAAGTCCGCTGACGCTTCTCTAAAACGATTCGCTTTGAGATCAATCCTTTCTGGTTCCTCTGAGTCTTCAGCGATTAACAAATCACAATCAGCCAGAACCTCTTCGGCTGAGCTATATCGTTGGGCGAGAGGCAGAGCCAGTAATTGATCTAAAATGTTAGCTAAGCCTTCGCTAATCTGATTTTGACCCAAGTGTTGTCGCCACGCCCACTGATTTTGAGAATAATCGAAGAACTCTGTCGGCTTAACTCCTGTGAGTAAGTAAAGACTGGTTGCTCCGACACTGTAGAGATCGCTGGCGATTGTTCCTTTACCTTGGCTCTGCTCAGGAGGGGCATATGCGGTAGAACCGATAACGGTTCTGGAGGGATTCAATTCCGATAGTTTTAAGTCTTTAACGGCGCCAAAATCGACTAAAACTAACTGACCGTCGCGCGATCGCCGAATAATATTATCCGGTTTAATATCACGATGGATAATTTGTTTGGCGTGGATAAACTGTAAAATTTGTAAGATATCTTGGAGAAATTTGAGGAGTTTTTTTTCGTTGAAAACACCGTATTTTTTTAACTCTCTGCTGAGTTCAATGCCTTTAATATATTCTTGGATCAAATATTGGTGATTATTTTCAATGAAATAGGCAAATAATTCAGGAATTTGAGGATGCTTACCCAGTTCCTCCAGTTGTTGCGCTTCACGTTTGAAAAGGGCAGCTGCTTTTTCGATAAATTGCGGGCTCCGGGTTTGCGGAAAAAATTGTTTGATCACACAGAGGGGTTGGGAAGGTTTATCTTCATCAATGGCGACAAATGTTCTGCCAAAACTCCCGGCACTAAGGGGTTTAATGGCACGATAACGGTCTCGAAGCAACAATTTGGCACCGCATTGCTGGCAAAATTGCTCTTGAATGTGATTCTGGTGAAGACAATTCGGATTAAGACACTGACTCACAGTACTTAAGAGTATCAGGTTAATGCTTTAAATAATAGCGATTTTTGAACATCAATTCTAGGCAAGTGAATGGGGCAGACAATGATGTTTTTGAGTTGTAAGAGAGGTTCTATGAGTTGGCTTAAGGACCTCTTTTGCTAGGCAATACCACTGGCAAGAACTTGGAAAAGATGATCCACTTGTTTTCCTGTTTTTGCTGAGGTTAGGTTGATTTTTAAGACGCGTTCAGGATCAACGATTGGCGTCTGATTCAATAAGGTATCTAATTCTTCAGCGGTGAGTAAGTCAGATTTATTGAGAGCGATGGCAACCTGACCTTCAGGATTAATGGAAAAAAAGAGTTTTTGGTGATCGAGAAGATGGTCGATTGTCTGAGGACGACTGACATCAGCCACTAAAATTGCCCCTTTTGCCCCTTGCAAATAGCTGGGTGCAATGTTGCGAAACTTGGTTTGCCCTTCAATGTCCCAAATAATCAACTGGAATGTCTTAGGAGATATTTCCTGATCTGAAAAAAAGGTGATCTTTTTCCGCGAAATTTTTACCCCAACTGTAGATAAATAGTCATCACTGAATTGACGATCAACAAAACGACGAATGAGGCTGGTTTTACCAACGGCAAAATCGCCAACTAAACAAATTTTACGAGTGGGAATAGACATAAACAGAACAATCAACAGATTTAGTTTGTCTGAGAAGCATTGGTAGCGGGAACAAAAGCCTCAAATCGGGTCACTCGACTCTCTCGTGAGGCAGCTTGAGAGGTGACCCCCGGCGGAAACTCAATGGATGCAGAAGTAACAAGCCTTTCTGGAGCAATTCCTTGGTTGACTAAAGCCTTCTCTACCGCTTTTGCTCGCTTGAGGGCAATGTCGCGTTTCACTTGCACCTTACCAACTGTATCGCTATAGCCAATCATTCGTAAATGAACATGGGGATAGCGCTTAAGGAATTGGGCAATCGGCTGAATTTTACTCGCCAGATCGGCTGGGTTAATCTGGGCAGAACTGCCGGCAAAATAAATTTGTTGCCGGAGTGCTGGAGGTTCCAATTGCCAGGTATTTTGTACGGCTTCCACGCCCGGAATGGCAAGTAAACTACGAGAAATCTCTTCGGCGAGGGACAATTCTGAAATAACTCCTTTGAGGCTAACACTTCCGGCTTCATAAGCGGCGTTAATTAACGTGGCTTCTTGTTGATTAAAAACGCCTACGATGCGCTGTACTTCTGCCGCCACTGTTTCGGGTGGCGGGGGCACATTCACCGCAACAATTTGATTGTCAACGGCTAAATCATCAGGGATTTGACTTTGAGCAACGCGGCCTGCTTTTTCCCGGAGGGAGTCCTGCGGCACTCGCCCCGTTAAAGTTAACGTTTCATCTTTGAGATGGGGAATGAGCCGATAAACGGATAAGTCAGGGGCAGCATCCAGCGCGATCGCGACATCCCTTTCAATTTGACTGGCAACGCGATCGCGATACCAAACGATTCCCAACGGCACAAAAATTAAACTCGCTAACCCGATAACCAGTAATACCAAAGTGGTTGGAAATTTTTTGGCGGGTTTTTCCGGATTGCTCTCAGTTTCAAAACTGAGGAGTTTTTCGAGTTCGGATTGCACTGGTTCCGGAATGGTTTCTGGATCCCCTTCATACGTTTTAATGACATCGCCCTGTTCTTGCACGAGTTTGGCAAGGATCTGGCGAATTTTTGTTTGATAAGCCTGATCGGGATTGCCTTTGACGATAACAGCTAAGTAGCAATAGCCAGCAACTTCCAAGATAATGCGAGAATTGCCATATTCAATTTCGTTCAATTCGGTTGTTGTTTCTGAGTCAGTAACACAATCATTGACAAATTGGCGAATCGCCGTCAGCATCCCCGCTAGCAGATCAGATTCTAAGCGACGATCGCTCGAAACCGGTTGTGCGTCAGCAATGACTAATCCGGAAAGTTTCTGAATTAAAAACACGGCTTGTACCGTGAACGGCATTGATTCGCGCAAGATTAATTCCGCTTCAGAAACCCCTTGTATCCGCGCCCTGATTTTACGAGTAATACCTGCTGGAGAAAGGGCAGTTTCGACCTTTTCATTAATGGCTTGGATGACCTCTGCCATATATTTGCTAATGGTGTCGCCAATCACAGGATATAGGGCATCGACCATGGCATCCCTTTCCAATTCAATTTGGGTTTTAATGGCACGTCCCATCTCTGGACCAAGCGCTTCAGAAATGGCACTTTCTCGGAGGCGAGTTTGTTCTTTAAGAGCAAGGGCGATCTCGGGCGCGATCGCGCGGGCAATTTCTTTCGGAGCGGTCTGGATTTGTTGATTGATGGCAAGGGGAATGGCAGCGGAAATCGCATGAGCAACCGCTGCTCGATCTTGGCGAGAACGTTCTGCAATCACCTCATCAATCACAGGGACAACGGCTTGTAAAATTTCTTCTCGTGAGTTGCCTGTTTTTAGTTCTAGCAATTCCCGAATCAGCGGCAGTAACGGATCAATGAGATCCGTTGGGGTCTCAATTTGGTCTTGCAGTGCATTCAGTTTTTGATCTAAGTGCGCGATCGCGCGATGTAATCCTTCTGACTCTTTCTGATTCAGCGATTCGCTCTTCGTTTGAGCCGTAGGTTGATTGGCCGATCTCAACTGTTGTGCCGAATGCGACCAAGCTTCTAACTCAGCTAACAAAGTTAGAGGATCTTCCTCGAAGGAGAAGTCATCCTCGCTGTTCCCTGGTTCTTGCTGTTGGAAATTTTCCGGCTTGGTTGCTGAAGATTGATTTCTCTTCCGGGAATGGGTCGAATCAAGTTCTCCCTTTTTTTCTTCCTTAACAGGCAGAGAAGAAAATGGCTTCTGCATCGACTGTGCTGGCGTTTGCTTTTCAGCGTTCTCAGAGGTTGGTTTGAGCTTGAGGTGACCTAAGTCACTTAAGCAATCGAGTAACTCTCCTAGGCTATTAACTGAACCGGTTTCATCTTCATCATGTTTCTTTTCAGGCATTGTTTTTGCCTCGCGATCGCGTTATTGTTCTCCGGAATAAGAAGGAGTTTCTGAAGAATTGGGACGGTCAGGTAACAAATAATCTAACTGTTTTTCGGCAGTTTCAGACTCGGTTAAAACTTCCGAATCAGCTCCTTTGATTTTGAGGCACAAATTAAATAAAATTTCAGCAAAATCGTCTCGGGAAATCTTGGTTTGCCCTAAATCGCGAAAGTGACTCTCAATTTCTTCATCGAGTTCTTGTTTCAGATTCTGAATCTCTGTTCGCAGTTGCTCTCTTGTTTGCGACAGCTCACTGCGTAAAGATTCGCTATTGGCATTCAACGTTTGGTTCAGCGTATTGATTCGTACCTGTGTTCGCTGTCGATTTTCTTCTACCGATTGACGGAAATGGCTGACTTCCTCCTGGGAATTTAACCGCACATATTGCAGTTGTTTCTCCAAAGCGTTGATTGCTGATTGGATTTCGTTGGCAAGTTCTTCGCGCAATTCGCGCAAGTGATGATTGGTTGTTTCTTGGAACTGGGCTAAGTCCGATTCAAGCTGATCAAGACGGTACTCATACTCCCGGGATTGCTTACCAAAAAGTAACTCACGAATCTGATCAAGATTCCCTAAACGATCGCGCATCTCTTCCTTAGATGTTTCAGCCATCTCATTCCTTCAGTGATTGTATTGAACTTTATCTTAGTAGATTTATCAATTTATTAGTAGATTTGTCAATTTAATTATAAAAAAGTAGAGTGGATAATCCTCACTCTACTCACAAAGAGGCAGATGCCAATTCTGCAGCCCACCTCTTAATCTTTGGGTCAGATAATACCAAACCTGAGCGAGCGCTGTTTTCACACAAGCTCCCCCTTTGCCTGCCCGTTTTTGCCAATGGTGCCATTGCTCTTGTCAGAACTCTGTTACTTCTCGCGCTGTGTTGCGATTGTGTTTTCCCGAAGATGTCAGCTCATCACCCCCCCTTGTTTAATCGCACTGTTTCGGCTTGATCGTCGGGTGGAATTAACGATTGAACGCGATCATGTATCTAATCTTTATCTTCTTCCTGGTTACTACCCGGGGAATTATTGTACAGTGCATCCAATTTTTCCCGCGCGTCATCAACATTAACCGAGCGCATTACTAGCAGCGGTTCGTTAACGGGTTTACCTTGTTCATCTAATAACTCGGGATGAGAAGGGGCTTGTGCCGAAGTGTAACTGTTACGATTAAACGTGTTTCTATTTCGGCGAGAGTTCCAATTATTTCCTGTTCTTTGCGACTCAGTTCCTAAGGTGATCAAACTGCGAATTAAGTTACTAACAGCGAAAAAAGCAATGACGGTAAAAGCAATGATGTATAGAAGGTGTAACATAGTTTTCCTTAAAAGTAAATCGGAAGTATTTTCTAAATTCAGATTGCTCTAATTCAGCAGAGTCAATTAAAGGTTGATCAGTTTCTTAATATCTCTACATTTTAACCTGTTTCATTAATTCCTTGACGCGGTAGCTGTTGTTGCTGTTGTCGGTTTTGCATCGCCACTTGCCAGCATTCTGTGACCAGCTTATGCCAAGGCGCAATTGTTGACATTTCCACACCAACATGACCATCCGTTGCTTGAAATAAACTTTGAGTGGCACTCACTTCTTCTTGTGCTGTTTTCACGCGTTGCAGTAAGTCAGCTTGTTCCGCAGGCGATAGAACGGCGATTTGCTCCGATTCTAAGCGGGTACGAGACCGGGAAAACCAATACTGAAAGTCTTCCAGCAATGGCTCTAAAATTGCTTTTAATAACTCTTGTTGGTTGGATTCCGAAGCCATGACAGTTGGGATTAGGGTGTTTTCATCTTTCTTATTAACTATCTTAACTTTCTTTACAAAAATTAACGTCTAACTTAATGGGGAGGAAGGAAAGAGAGGAAAACGGGGTGAGGAGGTCAATCAGGTCTTAAGCGGATTCGGGTTTAGGGAGAGAAGAGGGATGCAGTAGCAGTTCAGCGGTGGAACGTTTTTCTACCATCTCCTTTGTAATTTGGCAGTGGCGGACATCTTTGCGGGAGGGTAAATCATACATCACATCGAGCATGATTTCTTCAATAATTCCCCGCAGCGCTCTTGCTCCGGTTTTCCGACGATTGGCTTCTTGCGCGATCGCGCGGAGGGCTTCGGAGGTAAACTCCAGCTCAATGCTATCCATCCCCAGAAGCTTCTGATATTGTTTCACCAGCGCATTGCGAGGCTGTGTCAAAATCGATACCAGTGCTTGCTCATCGAGTGGTTCAATCACTGCGGAAACGGGAATCCGTCCCACAAACTCCGGAATCATGCCAAATTTAATAAAGTCATCCGGCTGCAGATGCTGCAGAATATCTGCGGCTCGCTTCTCTTTGGTCAGAGTTTGTCCTTCTTCCCCCTGAATAAAGCCAATGGACTTGCGTCCCATCCGTTGTTCAACCACTTTATCCAAGCCAACAAAGGCTCCACCACAGATAAAGAGGATATTGCTGGTATCAATTTGGATGCAATCTTGATAGGGATGTTTGCGTCCCCCTTGCGGCGGGACATTGGCGACTGTTCCTTCCAACATTTTCAGCAGGGCTTGTTGGACTCCTTCTCCGGAAACATCGCGGGTAATGGAAGTATTTTCGCTTTTGCGGGCAACCTTATCAATTTCATCGATATAGATGATTCCACGCTGCGCTTTTTCCACATCCGAATCCGCAACCTGTAACAAACGCAGTAAGATGTTTTCCACATCTTCTCCCACATAGCCTGCTTCAGTAAGAGTGGTGGCATCAGCTACAGCAAAAGGAACTTCCAGAATTTCCGCTAGCGTCTGCGCCAGTAGTGTTTTTCCGCAACCGGTTGGACCAATCAACAAGATATTCGATTTTTGCAGTTGAACACTAGCCTCATCACTATACTTGTCTTGGTCTTCCAGGAGGCTTAGACGTTTATAGTGGTTATAAACGGCAACTGACAAAACCTTTTTCGCTTCTTCCTGACCAATCACATAGTCATCGAGATAACCTTTAATGTCTTTGGGCTTAGGAATCTCGCTAAAGGAGAGTGCTGGCGCTCCCTGACGCTTTCCTTTCTCTTCATTTTGGGCAGAAACCCGCTCTGGGCGCGATGAAGGTTCAATGAGTTCATCATCTAAAATTTCGTTGCATAGTTCCACACATTCATCGCAAATATAGACTCCGGGACCAGCAATTAATTTGCGAACTTGCTCTTGGGATTTACCACAGAAGGAACATTTTAAGTGGGAGTCGAATTTTGACATAGTCAGCACCAGCCTCTGGTATTAATATCGTCTAAGTTGCAGCTACTTCCCGAGGGGAACGAGTCTGCGAGGTAATTACTTGGTCAATTAAACCGTACTCTTTTGCTTCGGCAGCAGACATATAAAAGTCGCGGTCTGTATCTTCAGCAATACGGTCTAACGGTTGTCCAGTGTGGTAAGCAAGGAGTTCATTCAGGGTGTTTTTGATATAGAGAATTTCTCGGGCTTGAATTTCAATATCTGCCGCTTGTCCTTGGGCGCCTCCTAAAGGTTGGTGAATCATCATTCGAGAATTCGTAAGCGACATCCGTTTACCCGCAGCACCACCGGCTAAGAGAAACGCTCCCATACTAGCAGCCAGTCCGTAGCAAATGGTGGCGACATCCGGTTGAATTTGTTGCATTGTGTCATAAATAGCCATGCCCGCATACACCGATCCCCCGGGAGAATTGATATAAAGTTGAATATCTTTCTCAGGGTCTTCTGCTTCTAAAAATAGCATTTGGGCAGCCACGGAGTCTGCTATTTGGTCATCAACAGGCATACCGAGGAAGACGATGCGTTCCCTCAGCAGGCGAGAATAAAGGTCGAATGCTCGCTCGCCCATTCCTGATTGCTCAATCACCATGGGCACGACGGCATTTTGAGATTGAGACACAACCGGACGTGAGGCACGGTCACTACGGAGACTAGAAAAGGGCATTTGGGAGTAAATCATAGATTAATCGAATGTTTGGGTACGAACTGGTTAATTTCCTTCTGTCCTCATTATGACTTATTCTGCTGTTTCACTTTCAGCATCGACAACTGCTTCTGAGGCTGGTTGTGCTTCTTCCTCCTCGGTTTGTAAGCTACCTTCGGGGACTAATTCCACTTCTGCTTGTTCTCGTAACCAGGCGAGGGTTTTTTCTTGACGCAAGTCTTCCTCGACGTATTCCTGTAATCGGTCTTCGTCGTATTCTTGCTCTTGCTCGTCTAGTTCTTTTCTCACCTCATCCGCTTTGTTTTTCAATTCTTCCTCGGTGGGGTTAAGACCTTCTTGTTTGGAGATTTCCTGCAGCGCAAGGTTTTGCTTGAGGCGAGCAATGGCATCGGGGCGCGATCGCTGCTTCATTTGCTTGACTGCTTCTTCATTTAGCATTTGACGAGGATCAATTCCGTATTGCGCCAACTGCATCATTGATTGAGTGATGATTGTTTGTAATTCTTGTTCAATCATCGTTTCCGGCAATTCAATTTCCGTTTGCTCAATCAGAGCATTGACAATTGCTTCCTCAATATTACTTTTCGTTTGTTCTTGCGCTTGTTCTTC
>JAAANX010000154.1 GCA_009909085.1 Cyanobacteria bacterium GSL.Bin1
GATGGGAATTAACGCTTGAGGAGCTAGTTGTGAGACTAGGATAGCACCGCGAATAGCACGTGCGCCCAAGAAGTCACCAAGCGTGGCACTCCACTCATATACTTGTCACACCAGAAGCGCAGTCAGAGGCGAAAGCCACGCGCTTCTTAGGTGTGTTGGTCTCGATTCGTAGCTACGGTTTGAAAAAAGTTGATATATTCAGAATGTCCGTGAGGAAAGATGACGTTTAAGGTGAGCGGATCGGCGGTGTCTCGTGGATCAGTGGGCAGTTCTACGACTTCTTTTTCTCCCGTTGCAGTGGTTTGAATTTGAACGGGTTTCCGATTTTTGACTTCCCCACCACTGCTGTCAATATAAACCACAATATTGTGGGGATGAATATCCTGAATTAATTGCAGAAAAGCGCGATCGCTGCCCCCTCTTTTGGCTTCTAGCTTACCATTGACCTCAGTTACGCTACTATTAACCGTATCGCCCACTCCCACAATAATCGGCATTAAATTAGGATCAAAATGGTTTTTAACTAATTCCACCAATTCTGAATAACGATTGGGTGCATTGCGAACATTAAATGTTTCTCCTAGAGGATAATTGCCAATCCGTTGATAGTAATAACGATTGAGAATTGCTAACACCCCTGCTTCTTTAATTGCTCCGCGAATCATGAATTGAAAATCGGTTGTTCCCGAATCATTTTCTGCTACTGGACGCAGCATTTCTTTCCCCTGTTGATCGCGCCCTAAATTAGGCGCATAATGAACAAAAAAAGAATTGCCTAACCCGTTTGCATTTGCTTCAGTTAATAAAGTTTCCATTAATTGCTGCATTGTTGTTTGTAAGGCTGCATAAATTGCTGGAGATGCTTGTAATTTTTCATATAATGTATTGAGATTAGCGGTGGGAGACGCCATATTATTTAAAACTGAAGCCTTAATTCCTTGCTCAATTTCAAGAGCAGATAGCGAAGTTTCTTGTTCCTCAAAAAAACTCTCTAATGCGTGTTTAATTCTTTGTGGAACTTGTGCTAAAAACGTGAGCTCTTTTTCCGTTACACCGGGGTGAGAGATATGACCGGCGCGATCTTGCCATTGTACCCCTCCTGCACCTAAACCAGGCAGATAAAGCGCATTTTTTTTTACAAAATCAGCATCACCAAACGCCCGTTCAATAATGGGATTAACGCCACGTTTTCCAATATGTTCGCCATTGGTGAGAACATAAAAATGCCCGGCTAAGGCTTTTGTTGCCCTGACATAATTGGGATCGATGGTACGCGTTAAGGGGTCTTTGACTAACCCCATGCAAACGCCATCTAAGTCTTGAATGATCAGAATATTTTCATTATGAATTAAAATATCAGCAAGTTTTTCATGATTCAGAGAAGGAATATTTTCTTTTAAAAGCGGATGGAACATAAACGAATACTAATGACTAATGACTAATGACTAATGACTACTTTACCTTTGCTTTCTCAAATTAACTTGAATATCTTCAATTAGTCGGCGATTAGCGGCTAACAAATCAGCAATTAAGCCAAATACCCAAAGTTGAACCCCAATTAAAATCAGAATTGCCGTTAAAATCAAGCTGGGAATGCGCGTTCTTTCCGTTCCCATAATGAAGAAAAATAACCAACGTACACCCAAAAGAAAACCTAAGCTAAACGGCACTGATCCAACAATCAGAAAGAAACGCAGCGGTTTGTATAACATAAAAATTCGGAGAATCGTGGTCATTGACCGCAGCACGTAAGTGGGAGTGCTTTTAACTAAACGCGAGGGTCGCAAATCATGATTAACTCTCACGGGAACAGAGAGGATTGCCATCCCTTTTTGTCCCGCTTGAATGATGGTTTCTAGGGTATAGGTGTAATTATCAAAAACGTTAATTTGTAACGCCGCTTCGCGACTAAACGCACGAAACCCACTTGGGGCATCCGGAATATTCGTATTACTCGCTAAACGAACAACGTAACTCCCTAACCGTTGCAAGGTTTTCTTAACTGGAGAAAAATGAGGAATCTGGGTAATCGGTCGCGCTCCCACGACAATTTCGGCTTGTTTTAATAAAATTGGTTCAATAAGATGGGGAATATCATCAGCACAATACTGGTTATCCGCATCCGTATTTACAATAATGTCTGCTTCTGCGGCTAAACTGGCTCTTAAGCCACTCATAAAGGCTTTGGCTAAACCTTGATTTTTCGGATGACGCACAATATGGTCAACACCGCTGGCTTTTGCCACTTCTACTGTCTGATCGCGGCTACCATCATCAATAATGAGCCATTCTACCTGATCAATTCCCGGCAGTTCTCGCGGTAAATCCGCTAACGTTGCTCCTAAAGTGGCTTCTTCGTTGTAGCAAGGGATTTGTATAATTAGTTTAGTCAATAAAATCTCCCCACTGTAATTTTGCAGTTATAAACTGATCAAATCGCGATCGCGCATCTCCGTCAAGACGAATTCTTCCTCAGGGGAGTAGTAACAGATTACAAATTTACCCATAGTAGTTTGCGAAGTTGTAAGCAACAAGGAATGATTGATGTCTGAGTTAGTGCAAGCTGTCCTCGAAAGCAAAGAAAGAACTGATTTACGCGATTTTATCGATCTCCTGCGTCGTGAAGGATCTCATCGCTATCTCCTCCGGAATGATATTCTCAACGCCTTTTCTACGTTTTGCCAAGATCAGGAAAAAAATACGGATTATGCGAGAAACTCAGCATTAGGTCGCCTCATTTACTATACGCAAGAACTCATTTTAGAGCACGAAAGCCTTTATCTGATTATTCGTCCCCAAATTGCGAAACAAGAAAGTTATCGTATTGTTGATAACTTAACGGTCGAACCTCTGACCAGACAAGAATTATTAGATGTGCGCGATCGCTTCGTTAACCAGTATCATCCCGAGGAAGGGGATGTTTTTGAGATCGACTTTCAGCCCTTCTACGATTACTCTCCCATTATTAAAGACTCTAAAAATATTGGTCGTGGCGTGGACTTTCTCAACCGCTACATGTCCAGTAAACTTTTCCAAGACCCCAACCAATGGCTTACAGCCGTTTATAATTTTCTCAGTCTTCACAGTTATAACGGCATTACGCTTCTGATTAATGGGCGCATTAAAGACCAACAGCAACTTTCGACTCAGGTCAAACGGGCTCTTGAATTTGTCAGTGAGCTTCCTCAAGATAAACCTTACGAAGAGTTCCAATTTGATCTACAAGATCTTGGCTTTGAACCCGGTTGGGGAAATACCGCAGGGCGCATTCAAGAAAGCCTAGGTATTTTAGACGAACTGATCGATTCTCCAGACAATCAAGGCTTAGAAGCCTTTCTCTCTCGCATTCCTATGATCTTCAAGATTGTTTTAGTCTCAGTTCATGGTTGGTTTGGTCAAGAGGGAGTTTTAGGACGACCGGATACTGGGGGGCAAGTGGTTTATGTTTTAGACCAAGCCCGCAGTTTAGAAAAACAACTCGAAGAGGACATTGAATTAGCGGGATTAACCAACTTGGGCGTTAAGCCAAAAGTCATTATCCTCTCTCGCCTCATTCATAACAATGATGGTACCCGCTGTAATGAACGGTTAGAAAAAGTTCATGGTACAGAGAACGGCTGGATTTTGCGAGTTCCGTTTCGGGAATACAATCCGAAAGTGACACAAGATTGGATTTCTCGATTTGAAATTTGGCCCTACCTAGAAACCTATGCCATTGATGCCGAAACCGAACTTTGTGCCGAACTTGAAGGAAAACCCGATCTGATTATCGGCAACTATTCTGATGGCAATTTAGTGGCATTTCTCTTAGCCCGTCGTCTCAATATTACGCAGTTTAACGTTGCCCACGCCTTAGAAAAATCAAAATACTTGTTTAGTAACCTCTACTGGCAAGATTTAGAGCCGAATTATCATTTCTCAATTCAATTTACTGCTGATTTAATTGCCATGAATGCTGCCCAGTGTATTATCAGCAGTACCTATCAAGAAATTGTAGGGCGACCCGATAGTGTGGGACAGTATGAATCCTATCAAAATTTCACGATGCCCGATCTCTATCACGTTGTAAACGGGATTGAATTGTTTTCACCGAAGTTTAATGTCGTTCCCCCTGGTGTTAATGAAAATATTTACTTCCCTTATACGCAGCAAGAAGACCGGATTCCCAACCGCGTGGAACAGGTAAAAGACTTATTATTCTACAAAGAAGATGAGTCGCAAGTTTTTGGTAAATTGGATAACCCTGAAAAACGCCCCTTGTTCTCAATGGCCCGTTTAGATCGGATTAAAAACCTGACAGGATTAGTCGAATGTTTTGGGAAATCCCCGCAACTGCAAGAACACTGTAATCTGATTTTGGTGGCAGGAAAACTCCATACGTCCGAAACCACAGATAGTGAGGAACGGGAAGAAATTGAGAAAATGTATCGCCTCATTGAGGAATACAACTTGCATGGAAAAATTCGTTGGTTAGGGGTACGACTGCCAAAAAGCGATTCTGGTGAAGTGTATCGGGTAATTGCCGATCATGAAGGGATCTTTGTGCAACCTGCTTTATTTGAAGCGTTTGGTTTAACCATTTTAGAAGCAATGATCTCCGGCTTGCCCACCTTTGGTACACAGTTTGGCGGTCCCTTAGAAATTATTCAAGATCAGGCGAATGGATTTTATATTAATCCCACGAACTTAGAAGAAACTGCCCAAAAAATCCTTGATTTTGTTCAGAAATGTGATGTCAACCCTGATTTGTGGCATGAAATTTCCCAAAAAGCAAGGGAGCGGGTTTATACTAGCTACACTTGGAAAATTCATACAACCAAGCTTTTGTCTTTAGCCCGGATTTATGGCTTCTGGAATTTTACCTCGAAGGAAAATCGGGAAGATATGTTGCGTTATATCGAATCGCTGTTTTACCTCATTTACAAGCCAAGGGCAAAAGCGTTGTTAGAAGAACACGCCAGGCGGTAAAGGATGAGTGAGCTGCAAGGGATAATTATCGGAAAAGGGTTAAGGTAAGGTGTAAGCAATCCCAACCTTTATCCCTTCTCTGTTCTCTGTTCACCTCAATTTACCGATTAGTCTTCTCTACTCTTTCAAGAGTGAATCACGAGGGGCAAAACTCTGAATTTCTTGCAGTTTTTGATAGAGTTCTTTTTCTTCTGCAGTGGGTTGCGGAGGCACCAGAATTTGAATTTCAACCAGTTGATCGCCCCGTTCTCCATCCACAGGATAACCTTTATTTGCAAGACGTAAGCGTTGACCCGATTTGACGCCAGCAGGAATTGACATTTCCACCAAGCCATCTAAAGTAGGAACTTGAATGGCACTTCCGAAAACCGCTTCACTGGGAGTGACAGGAATGCGACAGAAGACATCTTTGTCTTTGAGTTTAAACAAACAATGGGGAGCAATCGTAATGGTCAAATATAAGTCACCTCCGCCAAGACCTTGTCCTCGTAAGCGCATCTGTTGACCGTCAATCATTCCCGAGGGCATATCAATTTCGAGGGACCGTCCATCTTCAAGGCGAATGCGCTCTTTGCCGCCACGATAGGCTTTTTCCAAAGGTAGTTTTAATCTGGCTTCTACATCACGAGGACGTTCTTTTGGGGAACGACTCTGTTCTGTTTCGACTTTGTAAGCCGTTTTACGCGTTCCTGGACGATAGGCATTGCTATCTTCGCGAGGCACGCGGCGTGAAGTTTGTTGAGAAGATGTTCCCGCCTGACGTTGCGTGTTTTTGCGAAAGGTTTGTTGCACAAAGCGATTAAAATCTGCTCCATACTGACCATTTTCAGTGGCAGCGCGATCGCGGCGCGTTTTGCTATTAGAGGGTTTACTGCGACGGCGGCTTTTGGGGCTACGGCTGTTGAGTAACTGGTCATACTTTTCCCGCTCTTCCGGATCACATAAGACATCGTAGGCTTCAACTAAATCTTTGAATGTTTCTTCAGCTTGTTTATCTCCCGGATTCAGATCAGGATGATATTTACGAGCCAAACGACGATAGGCTCGCTTGATTTCCTCTACTGTTGCATCAGGGGAAACGTCTAAGAGTTCATAATAATTGGGAAGATTTTTCATAGTTGAGACAAGCGAGTTGCTGACCAATGGTTGCAGCAGGCAAGGGGTCGTCGTCGGAACTCGTTTCCGAACGGACCAACGGTTCGCCGCAAGCCCAGGAATCGAATTCCGGGGAACGGCGAATTGCTTGGCGCGGAACCTGTGTCCGCGCCCAGTCCTCCGCTTGTGAACCCCGCGCTAAAATTATATTCCGGCGTAATCTGTGACTCCCGATTCACTTTAAAACCAATCATCGTCTTCTTCATCCCAATCATTTTCATATTCAAAGGGACGGCGACGAGAAGAACGGCGTGGTGGGCGACGCTCGTATTCTTCTTCTTCATAGTAATCTCGTTCATAGCGAGGACGACTTCTGGGACGAGAATTCATTGATTCGCGTCGATAGGGAGGAATGCGCTCATCCTCATCGTCTCCAAGGAAGGTCCGTTTAATGGACCCAAATAAATCATCCTCTTCGTCTTCATATTGTAAACGGACTTCTCGATTCAGTTCATAGAGTGCATCTTGTAAATCGGCTTGGGCGCGATCAATACCTCTTTCATCATCGCGGGCTAAGCTTTCCCGTAATTCTTCAATCAGGGCTTCAATCCGACGACGATAGTAACTGGCGAACTGCGTGCCAAAGTCAAGGGCAACTTCTTTCAAACGCCGTTGCGAAGTATCGGCAAGGGCTTCTGCACGGTTGCGTTTTTCTACGCGCTCTTTTCGTTCTTGGTCGATGCGACTGTGTTCTGCGGCATCCTTCAACATTCGGTTAATTTCGCTTTCGGAGAGAGTGGAAGCGCCTTGAATGGTTACACTTTGCTCACGCCCGGTGGTTTTGTCCATGGCAGTAACATTCAATATCCCATTGGCATCTAAATCTAAGGAAACCAGAATTTGGGGCACACCGCGGGGGGCAGGGGGAATCCCGGTTAGTTTAAAACGCCCAAGCGATTTATTTTCTGCAGCCATTTCCCGTTCCCCTTGCAAGACATGAACTTCTACCATGGTTTGGTTGTTTTCACTGGTGGAGAAAACGTCAGAACGTCGCACTGGAATGGTAGTGTTGCGGGGAATGAGCTTTTTCATAACGCCACCAATCGTCTCAATTCCGAAAGATAAGGGACTGACATCTAGGAGAAGCACATCTTTGACTTCTCCGGCGAGAATCCCCGCTTGAATCGCCGCCCCCACGGCAACCACTTCATCGGGGTTGACGTTTTGATTGGGTTCGCGCCCGATTAAGTCGCGCACCATATTTTGCACCATTGGAATCCGAGTTGATCCACCGACTAAAACCACTTCATCAATATCGGAGGGTCGCAACCCAGCATCTTTAAACGCCCGTTTCAAGGGACGACGTAAGCGTTGCATGAGATCGGCACAAAAGCCTTCAAACTGCGATCGCGTCAATTGGGTTTCAATATGCTTGGGACCACTTTCACTGGCAGTAATAAACGGTAGGTTAATTTCCGTGGTTCCGACACCAGAGAGCTCAATTTTTGCTTTTTCTGCTGCTTCGGAAAGGCGTTGCAGGGCTTGCCGATCGCGCCGCAAGTCAATCCCTTCTTTTTCTAAAAACTCTTCCGCCAGCCAATTAACAATCTTCTCGTCAAAATCATTGCCGCCGAGTTGGGTATCGCCACTGGTGGCTTTGACTTCAAAGACGCCATCCCCCACTTCTAAAATCGAAACATCAAAGGTACCTCCGCCTAAATCAAACACTAAGACTAAGCTATTTTCTTCTTGATCGAGTCCATAGGCGAGTGCTGCGGCGGTGGGTTCATTGAGAATCCGTAACACCTCTAAACCGGCAATTCGCCCGGCATCGCGAGTGGCTTGCCGTTGCGAGTCATTAAAATAGGCGGGAACTGTAATCACTGCTTCCGTCACCGGTTCCCCGAGATAACGGCTCGCATCTTGCACTAATTTCTGCAAAATCCGCGCTGAAATTTCTTCTGGGGCAAATTCTTTTTTCAAGCGGGGACACCGCAATTTGACATTCCCCGCATCATCGCGACGAATGGTATAGGGAACGCGCTTGCTAGCGGAGCTTAATTCGGCATATTTGCGTCCAATAAAGCGTTTGACCCCAAAAAAGGTATTTTGAGGATTCAGAACGGACTGTCGCCGTGCCATTTGGCCCACTAAAAGTTCCCCATCCTTGTTAAAACTAACGACAGAGGGGGTTGTCCGTGTTCCTTCGGCGTTGGCGATGACCAATGGTTTCCCGCCCTCGGTTATGGAAACAACTGAGTTAGTAGTGCCTAAGTCAATCCCGACAACTCTCCCCATGAGACTCCTTTTTGGGTTTCCCCTGACAATAATCTACAATCTGAACTGATCTCGTTCGGCTTATATTGTATCGAATTGTTGCGCATTCCCCGGTGACCGAGAGAAAATTCCACGGAACCAACTCCCCTTTGAGCGAAGCTAGCGTTCAATTTGGGCAAAAATCTCATCTAAAATCGCTTGCGCTCCTTTCTCTCTCAACATTTGCGCTAAATCATAGCCAATTTTGTCATATTCTGCGCGATCGCTGGTGATGGTGTCTTTCAATAACTGTTTACCATCGAGACTCGCCACCATTCCGGTTAAGGTTAGTTGATCACTCTCTATATGACTATTGACGCCAATGGGAACTTGACAACCTCCTTCTAACTCTCGTAAAAAGGAACGCTCAGCAAGGGTTCGATCGCGCGTATCCGGATCTTCAATGGCTTTGAGGAGCTCTAAAATACGAGTATCCCCTTCCCGACATTCAATTCCCAATGCCCCTTGGCCAACGGCATGGAGAGACACTTCACTGGGAATCGCCTGGGAAACGCGATCGCCCATTCCTAACCGTTGTAAGCCCGCAACTGCCAAGACTAGGGCATCGTAGTCTCCTGCATCTAACTTTTTCAACCGAGTATTGAGATTCCCGCGCACATCTTTAAATTCCAGGTAGGGGTAATGATATCTCAGTTGCGCAAGGCGACGGAGGGATGAAGTTCCCACCACTGCCCCTTCCGGAAGGGTTTGGATGGTGTAGCCTTGATACTTTGCATTCAATACCAATGCATCTGCAGGATTTTCCCGTGTACTCACACAGCCTAACATCAATCCTTCTGGCAATTGGGTTGGTAAATCTTTGAGCGAATGAACCGCTAAATCCACCTCTTGATTGAGTAATCCTAATTCTAATTCTTTGGTAAATAAGCCTTTATCTCCAATTTTCGATAAGGCAACGTCGAGGATTTTATCCCCTTGGGTACTCATTGCTTCAATTTCAAATTGATAGTCGGGAAAATGTTTTTGCAATTCATCCCGCACCCAGTGGGTTTGTACCATTGCCAAATTGCTTTTGCGCGTTCCGATCCGAACAATTTTGCTGCCAGAAGAAGTAGTCGCTGTCATTATTAAAATTAAATTGATTTATCCCATCTTATATTTCTACACCAATTAATTATCCATTATCAATTATTCACGATCAATGATTAATACCCGTCTGCCGCTATATCTAAACGATACCTAAAGTCAACTCGTTTCACTTTCGTTTCATAACTGCCATCAGGATACAACCAAAGCAGTCGAAATCCGGGTTGAACTTCATGGAGAGTAAAGTTTTGGCAACTGGGCTTAAATTGCACGGAACTGGAGGGAGTTGCAAAATAGTGAACCCCAGCGCGATTGCGATAGAAGTCTTGGTGAATGTGACCAAACAAGACGACGCGCACGTGGGAATAACGATCTAAAACTTGAAATAAAGCTTCTGGATTTTGCAAGCGACTTTTATCTAGCCAATGGGAATTGATAACAAAAGGAGGATGATGTAAAGCCACTAAGGTTGGGTATCCTTTTGCTGTTTCGAGTTCGGTATCGAGCCAAGTCAGCGTTTCTGGGCTGAGATAGCCATAAACTCGCCCGGGCACAGCTGAATTGAGCAAAATAAATTTCCAATTGCCGTGCCAAAATGATTTATCTCCATACGCTGGGGGAATGGTTAATGCTTTGTCCATGAGATCAAGTTGGTCATGGTTTCCCGGAAGCCAATAAGCCGGCAAATTCAATTGAGTGAGTTGATGATGCAGACGTTGATAGGAAGCGAGAGTTTCGTCTTGAGATAAATCTCCAGTTAAGAGTAAGCAATGGGGTTGAGGGATGAGAGCTTGAATTTCCCTAATCACTGCTGCTAATGAGTCTTGGGTTGGTAAGCCTAATAATTTCCCCTCTGGTGAGGCTAACAAATGAGTATCAGTAACTTGAGCAATGATCAGCGGGGAAACTTCCATCTTTTTTTTTGCACTCATGCATTGATCATTTTTGAAAAATCAGTTTGGCTAGATATTTTTTCTAAAATTATTTTCAGATTTAATATAATTCAACCCTAAGTTCGGAAAAATTATTGCTAGAGCTAGAAAATCTCGATAAAAGTTCTCAAAACTCTAGAATAATTTCATTTTAGTCCAACCAGCTCCTTTAGCAATTCAGTAAATACCTTGAAATTTTGAGCAGGGAACTCTAAGATTTGATCGCATCAATTGCAGTTTTTAATTTTTCCATCCCCGCTTCAATTTCTGCTTCTGAAATAATTAATGGCGGGACGAATCGCAAGACTTTTGCACCGGCTGGGGCAATGAGCAACCCATTTGCCATTGCTGCTTTGACAATGGCAATTGCAGTCAACTCGTTTTCAGGATTGATTTGTAACCCATTAATCAATCCCCATCCCCGAACTTCTGTAAAGTATTCAGGATTTTCCAGCGCGATCGCGCGTAGATGTTTCCGCATTTGTTCCCCTCGAGCGATAACATTGGAAAGAATATCTTCTTGTTCCAAGGTTTGTAAAACGGCTAATGCTGCACTACATACAAAAGGATTCCCACCAAATGTAC
The DNA here is from genome assembly GCA_009909085.1 of Cyanobacteria bacterium GSL.Bin1. Taxonomy (NCBI): domain Bacteria; kingdom Bacillati; phylum Cyanobacteriota; species Cyanobacteria bacterium GSL.Bin1. The sequence continues at coordinate 10,944 of JAAANX010000154.1, forward strand.
TGGCATGATCGCCACCGACAAAAACCTGACAAAAATTTTTACACAACATCGCCCCAATGGGAATGCCACCGGCTAAGCCTTTAGCGCTGGTAAAAATATCCGGTTCAACCCCTAAGTTTTCATAGCCCCAATATTTGCCACTGCGTCCGACACCCACTTGCACTTCGTCAAAAATCAAGAGGATTCCCGTCTCGTTACAAATTTTTCTTAAGCGGAGAAAATAATCTAAATCGCCGGGACAAACGCCGCCTTCTCCTTGTAACGGTTCCACTAAAATAGCAGCAATCCCCTGTTCAGAATATTTTGCAATTGCTGCTTCTAAGGCTTTAATGTCGTTGTAGGGAACATAGGCAAAACCGGGAACGAGAGGATCAAAGTTTTTTTGATACTTCGGTTGGCCGGTAGCCGTGATAGTTGCCAGGGTGCGCCCGTGAAAGCTCGAGTGAGCGGTTAGAATAACCGGATTTTTAAGATTACGCACCGTATGGGCATATTTCCGTGCCAGTTTAATTGCGGCTTCGTTAGCTTCTGCCCCAGAATTACAAAAAAAAGCGTGATCCGCACAAGAATGTTCCACTAACCATTGTGCTAATTTTCCTTGTTCGGGAATATAGTACAAGTTAGAAACATGATGCAGTTTTTGAATTTGCTCGGTGACTGCTTTAATAAGGGTGGGATGAGCATGACCGAGAGTGCAAGTTGCAATACCGGCAACAAAGTCTAAATAACTCTTTCCTTCTGTATCCCAAAGGGTGCAACCTTTCCCTTGCGCGATCGCGATTGGAAACCGCCCGTAAGTGGACATCACATATTGGTCAAACTGTTGGGAGTTAAACTCCGCTGCAGAATCACTGAGGGCTTGTAAATTGTCTAAAAGGGTTTCTGAACTCATTAATTTTGTTTTGACGATTGGTAATTTGCTGAGTGGAAATTTTTGGGGGAAGATGCGGTATCATCTTCCTGATTTTTGCTAGAGACTCATTGCCTCCCCTAATCTTTAATTTTGGAGATGCTGATGAAAGAATGTTTTAACCACCGATTTTTCTGTTTCTCAAAATTATCTCTAATCCATGATCTATGATCAATGATCACTGATTTATTAAAAGGTAAGGATTCAGGTGTGGCAAAACTGGGGAATGAGAGAAGGACAAGGCTCACCGGTGAGAGGACTTTGCAAAGCCTGTTGGAAAAAAGTAATCACCGAACGTCCCTGAAGGCGACAAGAC
>JAAANX010000155.1 GCA_009909085.1 Cyanobacteria bacterium GSL.Bin1
TCTTGCAGGGGCGTGTTGCTGTTGACAATCGCTGAGTATTCTTCAACTTGCGGAGCTTCAATCAGGACTTGTCCGTCTTGATGGGTCAAAGTGTCGGTATAGCCTTGGGTTTCTAAGTGGCGCAGGAAGAGGCTACCGTAGTTATATTGAATTGCTGGGTTGGAGGTGGCTTCGGAGAGGGTTTGTAAGCTTGAATCAATGAGGGTTAAGCTGCCGGAGGAGGCACCCATCGCAATGGCGGTGACGTCGTTGACGCTGTTGAGGTTGCTGATGGTGACGGTTTGAGACCCTTTCTGATACCCAAGACGATTTTGGTCTTCGAGGCGGATGTTGCGTAGGGTAAATCCCCACAGTCCCGATTCATCTCGAATCCCGGTGTCAAACCCAATAATTTCTAGGTCTTTGACTAAAAAGGGTCCATTATTGTCGGCTGCCAGATCGAGGCCGACAACACCGGCTCGTTGCCCTTGGGCGGCTTCGGCAATGAGCTTAATGTTGCCTAAGGTGCCCCCGTTATTGGAAAAGTAGCGCAAGCCAATGGCGCCTTCATTGCCTTGACCGACGTTAAAGCTCATGTTGCGCAGGGGGCTATGGAAGCCGAAGCCAGGTGAGGTGGCCATGGCAAAAATGGCTTTTGGGTTTTCGGGATCTTGGAAGTCAGGATGATGGTCGGCTAGTTTCCAGATCACGCCGTCGCGGCTTTCTCCGATGTAGGCGGTGCGACTGTTGTCTTGGACAAAGATGGCGGCGGAGGCGTTGTCGGCCACTGGGGCACTGATGTCGTATTGGCCGTTGGGAAAGTAAATGGTGCGGCGCAAGTCGCCGTCATTTTCATCGATGGCTTTCTGGATGGCGGCGGTGTCGTCTTCACCATCGTTGGGAAGGGCGCCGTAGGTCGTGACATCAATTACCCCGGCATCCTCCGGGAAAGTCATTGTTTCCCCACTTAGTTCAGATTTTGTTGAGGAAATCACTGGGTCGTTATTCAGGCTAGTAACCCAATCAACAGCAATCGTCAAAATTGCAAATAATGGCAATAAAGCCAATACTTTCCATTTATTTAAACTAAAACGAACCATTGTTCTATACTCTACCTTGAAATTAAACCTAGTCAAATCAAACGGCTATGTACCCAACTATTCAGTAGTAGCCTTTCGCTTTGATCATAACCTAATTAAAGCTTTATTAAAAATTGATTGATATTAAAACAGTTAAGAATTATTATAAAAGTTTCTATTGCCTAATTTATTGATTTATTGAAAAATCAACTTGCTTTATTTGTTCATTCAATTAGTAATTTTAATCACACCTAAAAACAATTTATTTAAGTATATAGTGTTGTTTATTACTCACTTCTTTTCTAATCCCCTAATTAAGGAAGCAATGTGTATAAAGTAAAACTTTAGAAAGCAAGCACAATCTAACATAACTCTCCTCACAGATATGACACAGACAATATATTTTCTTGACAAGTATTATAAGATTAAACTGATAAAAAAAACAAATATGAATCCTAAACAAGAGAAAACTTTATTTTTTCGAGGCTTTTATGTAGAGGTAGTATCCAGGCTAACCTACTACTTTACAAAAACACTTAAAAATCCTAATTGGTTTTTAATGTCTGTTCTTGGTAGATTTCCATTATTCCGATTTATAGCAGTTGCTTTAGCCAAAAGTCCTAATTTTGATCAATATCAGTCAAAAGCTCAATTTTCATCGGAGTTTAATAGCCTTAATCCTAAACAAGCAGCTGAGATTTTGAAGAAAGAAGGTTTATATCAAGGAATTTATCTACCCGATATTCTGCTCAAAGAAATCTTAGATTTTGCACATTCAACCCCCTGCTATGGCAATCTCGATCCGAAGTTGGGCTTCTTATATTCTGAAAAAGAAAAGTACGACAACAAGTCTGATCCTTTTCTCACTGCTCAATATTTCAATACAAAAGAACTTTGTCCGGCAATTCAAACTCTGGCAAACGATCCAAAACTGCTAGAGATTGCTGCCCGCTACCTTGGTGCTGAACCAGTTTGTACAGGCAGTCGGCTTTGGTGGAATTTTGTTGTTGATGAAGCAATACCGTACGATCCGAATAAGACGATTACTTTCTTCCACTACGATCTGGATGATTATGCGTGCCTGAGATTCTTTTTTTATTTAACAGATGTTGGTAAAGAAGGAGGGACTCATGTTGTTGTACCAGGTAGTCATCTTAAAAAGAATCTTTCCCATATTCTCATACCAGTGAAGCGACGAACCGATCAGCAAATTTTTACTTATTACGGTTCGGAAAATGTAATTAGGCTTTCTGGTAAAGCTGGATTTGGCTTTGCGGAAGATACATTTTGCTATCATAAAGCTACCCGCCCTCGTGATAAAGATAGGCTAATGTTACAGATTCAATTTGCTGTTTCTGATTATGGAGTACACAACGATATAATCGATCCATTTTTTCTAGAAAAATTAGAGTAAATAATCTACTAAAAGATCCCTGTAATTTCCATGGCTATTTATTTAATTTTCTCAATGAATGTATTAAAAATTTGCTCTATTTTTCCCAATTAATTATCCTAGAGGTTATTTATTGATTGGATTTTTTTACTATAAGTCAATATTCTTGTTATGGAGAAGATTACTCATAAACTCGCTCAACTTTTTAATCCTCAATGTCAAAGTACCTCTTTTTTAGACACTAACCAAGATGTATTTTCTGCTTTTCCCCTTACCATTGTTGTTCAACCTTGGTTAGGACGACACCAAGTCTATGGCGTTTTTATCTTACCGAATGAACATCAGCTCAATTATCCCATTCTATTAACTGTCAAACAGGCTGGTCAGTATCGGAAAGAAGCCTATATGGTTAAGGTCAATGTTGATCGGGACTATCCGGTTCCGTCTGACCACTATGTCTTGAGAGTGCATCTTAGGACTCGCGTCGCTGTTTTCATGCTTGTGCGAGGGTTATCCTCTGAACTACGAAACGCCTTAAACTGGAAGATTTCCTATACTCTGAAAAACTGTTCCCAAAGAACCTATCAAGATTTGCCTAGTGGAAAATAGAGCGAATTAAAGGGTAGTGATGGGCATAGATAGCTTCTCCGATGAGCTAAAACTAACTTTGTACCAACTTACCGAAGTTTGAAGGTCAAAATAAATTGGGTAACTAACTGGAAGGGACAATGATATAGCCTGTATCGCGATCGCCGAGAACTTGATTGCGTTCTTCTCCCCAATACCACCAATATGCACCAATGTAAGCACAAATTAAGCTGTCGAGTTGGTCCTCAATTGCTTTGAGGGCAACCCCGGTTAAGGGAGCCAAAGGCGCAGCGATCGCGCTTGAGAAACCATCTAAGCTCAGTGACGGAGTCAGTTGCGGTAAAACTTCCTGGATATATTGCTGTAGCTTGGTCAGTTCGGCTTTTCGTTCTGCCAGCTTTCCTTTTTTATATTTCAAAATCCGTTTTAACTGAAATAGTTGTACCATGGCAGCATGAGGATACACCTCAATTTGATAGCGTCCTGGTTGTTGTGGGTTGATCTCAGGAGCATGGAGAAAGCCGCGTTCTTCTAAACTTAAACCAAAAGCAACGGTTCGTTGTGCAAAAGGGCGTTTGCGATTTGCCGGATAGCACCCTGCATGATACCGACCAAAATATTTATGGGTAAGTTTATCGGGAACTCTCATTCCTGTGGCGTTAGGAATTAAAGTCGGTGCATCAACAGCAATTAAAGCCGGTTCGGTGATAGCAAGTAGCGCATCGCACCAAGATAAAATTTCTGTAATCGAAAGCTTAATATCTATAGCAAGTATGCGCAAGTTGTTCCCCTGCCACTCTAAGCAAGAGAGTCCACTAGAGTGTGAGTACCATCCCAAATCGATGCCGATAAATTTCAATTTTTTGCAGGAAAATGTCCATTGTACCGCTAATCTTAACTACAAATTATGCCATGTTTAAGCAGACTCAATACCGTCTCATAAGAAAAATCAGGGAGAGGAGACTTTTCTCCATACTAACCCTGATTAATTGATGCTTTTTAAGCAATTTAAGTATCTTCACTACTCCGAGTTTGGATATAGAGAATGAGTAGAAATACTGTAGGCACCAGGACAAATAAAATACTGGCAACAAATCCGAGTTGATTAACTTCCATTACAGTTAGCTTTTTATCACATAATCTCAAAGGACATTTTTAGGATATCACCATTTGGGGAGGTGACAACAAGGGCTAACGGGCTTGAGGTTTAGTGATGATACTAACATCACCCCCATTGACAATTGTTTGACAAGATAGGCGATAAGTATCGGGTTTCTTCTTCAACTTTTGCTGTTCTGCCGCTGTCCGTTCAGATAAATTTTCCATTCCTTCTGCAACTTCTACAATGCAAGTTCCACATTGACCATATCCTCCGCAATTTAGCATTTTCCCTTTGAATGTATAAATATCAATTTTGTTTTCCAGCGCTTTTTCGCGAAGGTTAATGCCATCAGCGGCTATAACTTGTTTGTCTTCGTGTATGAATTTAATATTAGCCATCTATAAATTGAGTTACGGACTTCTTTAGTTCCCATTGTATTAAGAAAATGTAATAAATTCAGGGAGGGGAACTTAAATCTGCTAAGGCGTATCAAAAAGTCGACCATCAGGAAAGTTGCTCACGGATCGTTGTAAAGCCGCTAAAGAGCGATTGTAATTAATGATTGCTGTTAAAAGATTACCTCTGGCTTGCGTGAGGGCGCTTTGGGCGTTAATGACGTCGGTTTGTGTTCCGACACCAGCTTGGAAGCGTAAACGGGCTAAACGGAGACTTTCTTCTGCTTGTTCCACGGCAATTTCAGCGGTATCAATGTTTTGTTCATTGGCTTGCAAGTTATAGAAGGCTTGCTCGACTTCACGACGAATTTGATTACGAAATTGATCAAATTGATTTTCCGCGATCGCTGCATTTTCTTCCGCTTGTCGAGCGCGGGCGCGAGCTTGTCCCCCATCATAAAGGGTCCATTGCAATTGGGCACCAATGGCTAAGCCATCACCAGCTCCGGTTACACCACCACCACTATCGTCAATAATGTCGCGCACATTATATCGGGTAAACAAGCTGACTTGCGGCCTAATTCCTGCTAGTGCGATTACTTGGTTCTCTTGAGCAATTTCTCTTTGTTCTAGCTGTTGTTCCAGCTCAGCGCGGTTTTGGTAAGCAAGAATAATGCTTTCCTCCATAGACAAATCCCAAGTTCCGGCTACTTCTGGCGGTGTTGCTGCAGTCACTTCAATTTGCTGGCCTAAACCAAGGGTTTCTACTAGCTGGCGTCTGCTAATTCGTCGTTGAGAAATAGCCCGCGTCAAGTTTTGTTCCTCATTGGCTAAATCGACTTCTGCTTGGAGAACATCAAAGCGAGTTCCTAAACCGGCTTGTTCTAACAATTGAGCATCTCGTAAGCTTTGTTCGGCATCAGCGACAGCCGCTCTAGCAATTTCAACTTGGGAGTCAGCCTCCTGAACTGAATAGTAAGCATCGGTCACATCAAAGCGTAATTGTTCTGCCGCTTGCTCAACGGCTAATTCTTGGGTACGCACTTGGGATTCAGCAAGCCGAATTTGAGCTGAGCGTTGTCCACCCGTATAAATATCATAGTTTAATTGCAAGGTGGTATTAAGATCAGTTGTTACCCCATCGCTTGTAGTAGTAAAGTTATTTTCTGCCACACTAGCTCCAATTTCACTAGTCGCTGAAGTACTGCGCTGGAAGTCGGCTTGTAAACTTAAAGTTGGAAATTCTGCACCGAGTGCTTCTTGCAATTGGGCTTGGGCTTGATTGAGGTTAAGACGAGCTTCTCTTAAACTTTGATTATTCTGTCGCGCCAAGTCAACTGCTTGTTCGAGAGTAATGGGAACAACTTCATCTACCCTAACTTCATCAGCATTAGTGGGTAAGCGCAGAGGATTTGAGTTGGGATTGAGTTGTTCGGTCTCTTCTACGGGTTCTAGAGACTCATCGTACTCTTCAATCGGCTGATTCTCATCAATGGGCTGATTTTCCTCAATTTGAGGCAGTTGTTTTTGTTGCTGAAGTAAGTCGCTTGCGAGTTGGAAAGATCTTCCATTTCTTAAATCGACTCCTTGTGGAGTAGCAGGCGCTGTTTGCTGAGTTATTTTTAAAGAGTCTCCTTGTACGATCCTTAGCAAATGACTACTAGCAAACTCTTCTCTATCAGTTACGAGTAACTGACTGACTTGCAGTTGTAAAGCAGCAGACTTTTGATCTAATAATTCTTCTGAAACTGTGCTGCTATCCAAAGAAGATTCAGTAACTGCATCGGAATCAACTTGAGAAGCCAAATCTTGAGCCGTGGCAGTTCCTCCGATCCCAAGGCCCATCAATGCCCCCACACTCACACCAAATAAATAACGAAAGGCTAGCATATTGATTTCGTTCCGTTTTCACTCCTAAAAGCTGATTTTTAGTTGATCAACTCATGATCTAAAAAAAACACACCTTGCACATCCCTCTATCTTGACATTTAGTCTTCAAGAAACCAAGTCTGCATGGGTCAATTCCTCTGATATTTTATTCGGGAGTGGATCAGATAAGCAAGTTTCAATTAAGTGAGCAATCCCAGTCACTGGAAAAATAGAAATTCCCAGTTTTTGACTGACCGTTTCTAAGGTTAAATCATCTAAAAATCTAGTGTCGTGGTCTTTTAACATCAAGGAAGGCAGAAGAATGCCGTCGCCCAAATCTTTTCCCTGAAGGGTTGTTAATAGATCTTCTCCAGTTAGTAACCCAGTAACTGTGATGTCTTGTCCCCAATAGTCACTGCGACAAGGGGCAAGTTCGACGGTCAGTCCAGATACTGTATTTAACTGTTCCACTAGCGGTTGAAAAGCAATTTCCACAGCATTGCCGACAACCCAAGTTAATCGGCGCGGGGAATTAATCTGACTGGGAAGCATTGTTTGAGCAAGCGTTTGAAATTCTTGGATGAATTGACGAATCGAGCCAACGCCATTGCCCAATTGGGGATAGTCTTCATAGTGAGAAGCGGGAGGCAATTCTTGGCGACCAATTAAGAACCATTCATCGGCTAACCAGGCAAAATTTGTACCCAGTGCTTGGTGAAATTCCTTTTGCAAAGGTTGTACTTGTTGAATGATGCTTTGCGCTTTTTCCGTGCTGACGGGAATGAGTTCGTCTTCTTGGGGGCGAAAGCGCGTTAAGCCCACGGGAACGACCGCTGCGGAGAGAACTGTGGGAATATCTCCTTGATGAAATTGAGCGAGATCGCGCAGGGTTCTTTCTAAGTGAATGCCATCATTGATTTCTGGACAGACGACAACTTGGGCATGAATTTGCAGGTAATGGTCTTGAAACCACTGCAGTTGCTCTAGAATTTGTCCTGCGCGAGGATTTTTGAGGAGTCTCGATCTGAGGTCTGGTTCGGTGGCGTGAACGGAAACATATAGAGGAGACAGTCGCATTTGAGCGATACGATCCCATTCTCGCTGGGTGAGGTTGGTTAAAGTCAGATAGCTGCCATAGAGGAAGCTCAACCGATAGTCATCGTCTTTGAGGTAAAGGCTTTCTCGTTTCCCCGGGGGTTGTTGGTCAATAAAGCAAAATGGACAACGGTTATTACACTGGATGAGACCGTCGAAGAGAGCGGTTTCAAATTCTAACCCTAAGTTGTCATCGTAGTCTTTTTCCAACTCAATATGGTGAGTTTGGCCATGTTTGTCCAGAACTTCGAGGGTGAGTTCTTCTTCTGCACAAAGATATTGGTAGTCGATTAAATCGCGAGGACGTTCTCCGTTGATGGCAACGATCGCGTCCCCAATTTCAAACCCTAATTCTTCCCCAATGGAGCCTTGTAAAATGCGAGAAATGCGAGCTGGTTGTAGCATTAGCAATTTAATTTTGGGAATAGTTCGTTCTTTTTTAAGGTAGCAAAGTGAGGAAGTCATACTCTTTTTCCTGTTTCACCGAAGAACAAGTAACTTCTTGGTCAGCCATTTTCCTGACTGAAGATCAGACAGACTTACACGCGTGATCGCCAATCTTACCCCTAGAGCAAAATCCATGACTTTTGAGAGAGACCGCTTGTATTCAACGTTACTTATTCCGCGGTGGCTTCTAGATTACTCTGAAAGAAGGCTGGTTCAGTAACTTAACGAACGAGACTCACTCACTAATCTTTCAATGAATGGGTTGGGGTCAATCGCCGTTAATGGGATATCAACTTCCCTAAAATGAAGCCATTGCCCAGACGTAACAACCAATTTTTATGACCGATCCTGTAAAAACTGAGGAAACCGCCCAATCCAATATTTTTGCGAATTTAAGTGACCCATTTCAACCTCAAAACTTGTTACCCAGCTTAAGTGCTGGCTTAGTTACCGGCATCATTGCCGTCATTCGAGGCATTTCCTACGCGGCACTCATTTTTGCCGGCAGTCTCTCCGGATATCTCTCCACTGGCATCGGTATGGCGATTTTTAGCAATGCTGCCATAGGAATTGTGGTTGCTTTACTGGCTCCCTTTCCCGGAATCATTGCCACGCCCCTTGCTGCCCCCACTGCGGTTTTGGCGGCTCTCGCCAGCGCGATCGCGACGCGAATGAATGGTTCTTTTCCACCGCAAGACATTCTCCTCACAGTGATCGCGGCAATTGTGATGAGTACCGTTCTTTCCGGATTATTACTGCTGCTGCTGGGACGATTCAATGACCCCCACCTACTTCGTGAGGTGGGGGATTGGGGAGAGATCACCTCCCCGTAGCTGCGAATAGAGCCATGAGCGGTTAGCGAGTAAACACTTCCAGATGTTTCTCTAGTTTGGATTAGATGTAAGAGGGCGGAATCTCGCCCAACTGGGTTAGTCCAGGACA
>JAAANX010000156.1 GCA_009909085.1 Cyanobacteria bacterium GSL.Bin1
GCGTTCCACCCAAGCCACTGGCACGGTCTTCGGTAAACTTAAGCCAACCGTAATCCCCCGAGGCGTTGCTCCCATCGCCGCTAAATCAGATAAATTAGCAGCAACGGCGCGCCAACCCACATCTTCGGCGGCTGTGGTATGAACATCCGGTTGCGCCATGCCATCGCTAAAATGAACGCCATCCACAAGCACATCAGTGGTGACAACCAAAGACTGATCGCCACTCCAATCCACCACCGCCGCATCATCCCCCACGATCTGCGGCGGACAAAAGCGATGCAGTTTTGCCAGTAGTCCTTGTTCCCCCAGATCGGCAACGGTCATCCCTCCTTCTGCCTTTGCTTGAGAAGCCTGTGGATGACCGTTGGTGAAATTAGCTTCTCGTGTCATCGTCGCTTGTCGCAGCGGTTTGAGAAGCATCTTGGGGACGTTGTAAGTTTTCAATACCACTGACAACCCGGGCGGAGATAATTTGATCGCCTTCTTGCATATCTTCTAGAATTTCATCTCCTTCCACCGTGTAACCAAAGATGGCATACCGTCCATCCATAAAGTTAAATCCGGGTGGGGTTAATTCCGTATCAAACTTGAAGAAGAAGAACTGGGACGATCCGCCATTAGGATCTCCGCTGGGACGCGCGATCGCGACAGCACCATTGGCAGAGAAGGGCAAGACAGGCTGATCTTGGTAACGACCGATCTCTTCGAGGGTTGCGCCATAAACTGGCTTTTCATCGCCTCTAACTAAAATTTCTAGAGGAATTGAGCGATATTCTCCCGTTTCCGGATCAACAAACCCTTGTTCCGGTCCTGGGGGATCACCGGTTTGCACGGCAAAGTCATTGACCCGATTCACTTCTAAGCCATCATAAAAGCCGCGATCCACTAAATCAATGAAGTTGCCGGCTGTCACGGGCGCACTATAACCATCCACAACCACCGTTAAATTGCCTTTATTGGTTTCTACTTCCACGGTAGCTCGTCCTTTCAGTTGGGGGAGATCCGCATATTCTTCGGGGACAGAAAACGGAAACTCTTCCACAAATAAGGCTTCGAGAGCGTCGAGTTGTTGGAGAACATCACGACGAGTCTGCCAAATTGCTTCTAATTCACGCTGATCAACGACTTCTCGCAATTCGTTAACGTTTTCCTTAATTTCCGGTAACAAAGCTTGTGCTTTTTCCCGATTTTGCTCAGGAATATCGGCTAAGAGCTCATCAGTTTTAGAATTAAGCACCCGGCTGGCATTTTTGAGATCTTTCTTAATCGGACCCCACCGTTTACCGCGGAGTTGTAAGCCAATATCTTCAATACTATCCTGTAGTTTTCGCGCTGGATAATTATCAAAGGGAAGGGAGTAACGGAGTAAAGCGGTGGGATCAGTAATTGCCTCCCCTTGCGCCAGGACACTTTCCCGCTTCTGTTGCTGTTGCTCTTGAGAATCTCCTCCCCAGAAGTTCCACCACGCCCCACTGAGTCCAACTGATAAACTCAGCAATAAAAGAGTAATAATACTGGTTCTAGCTAGAAGGCGTAATTTTTCTAGCCATTTTGACGGTTTTAGCATACTTAAATTTTGTTTTTTTTAGGAGACCATCTAAACCTTAATTTACACGCTTGTCGCACTTCCCATCAAACCGCGCCTCATAATCCTAATACAAGTCGCGCGATCGTAAAGTAAATTAAGACCCCAAGGACATCTACAGCGGTGGTAATAAAGGGGGCCGACATCAAGGCGGGATCTAATCCCAATCCGCGAAAGAGAAAGGGCAAAGCCGAACCAGCAACCGAAGCTAACAGCGCGATCGCGATCAAACTACCGCCAACGGCTAGGGAAACCATCAGATTCCCTTGTAACCAAAATGACCACAGAGTTGCTACTGATCCCAAAATTGTTCCTAATAACACGCCTGCCATCGCTTCTCGAATAATGACATAGCCGGCACCAAGGGAACGAATTTCATCCGTATTTAAGCCGCGAATCACAACCGTTGAAGACTGGGCGCCGACATTGCCGCCCGTTCCCGTTAACAGGGGAATAAACGCCGCTAAGGTCACCACCTGTTGTAGGATCGCTTCGTGGGATTGAATAATGCTGCCAGTCACGGTATTCGTCAGGAGTAAGACAAACAACCAAACCACCCGCTTGCGCGCCACGGCTAAGAGGTTCGTTTGGAAGTAGTTATCGCCATCGGATTGCACCCCACCCAAGGTATAAATATCCTCAGTCGTCTCCTGTTCCAGAATATCCATCACATCATCAACCGTGACCACCCCCACCAAACGCTGTTCTCGATCTACCACCGGAATCGCTAGTAAATCATACCGTTGAATCAATCGCGCCACTTCTTCTTGGTCGGTATCGGTATAAACCGACACCACTTCCCGAGTGACAATTTCTGCCAGGGAAACGTCTGGATCGGCTAAGACTAAATCCCGCAACGAAACAATGCCAGTCAGGTGACGGGAGGCATCTGTAACGTAGAGATAATAAATAATCTCTGATGCATTCGCTAACTTCCGGATCCGTTCCAAAGCTTGACCCACCGTGAGATTATCTTTCAGGGAGATATACTCTGGGGTCATAATCCGCCCTGCGGTATCTTCCTGATAGCCCAGGAGTAACGCCGTACTTTTACGCTCTTTCGGGCTCATTTGCGCCAGTAAGCGACGCACCACTTTCGCGGGCAGTTCATCAAAGAGGCGCGCGCGATCGTCCGGTGACATTTGATCGACAATTTCAATCACTTCTTGACGCTTAAACTCCTCAATCAGCGCTTGTTGAACGCTGGAGTCGAGATGTTCGTAAACGTCAATGGCTTCAGTTTTGGAAAGTAGACGAAACGCGATCGCCTGCATGGATTCTGGCAGGTTCTCGATTGCCTCAGCGATATCCACTGCTTTCACAGGTACCAGCAGGGATTTGGCTCCTTCTAGGTTGCCATTTTCTAGCAACATTTCCAGTTGATTTTTCACCAACTGCGGAATTTCGCTATGGTGGGTGTTTTCTAGGGAAGAAAGAGGTTCAGTCAAAGCTACTTTCTCATTAGCGATCCGATCATATTCACTATATTAGGTCGGGGCACAAATCGTTTCTCTCGGTAGATGTCATTTTTTGATTTTTTTGGCAAGTTGTGATTAGTAGGAAATGAAAAGTTTTGACCCTGACCAAGCGATAAAACGATTGAATCAGGTTCACATTGATTGTTTTAGCCAAAATTTAATTGTAAATTCAGTACATTCAAGGAGGTAATGATGACCCAATCCAGTGACGCTACTAATCAAACCAATCAAACTAATCAAACTAACGTATCTGAAACAAGCTCCATTGAAGTCAGTGATCGCACCAATTCTCTAGTAGACCAAAATTTACCCGATGCCCCAGAATCAGTGAGAAATGAAACCAAACAGCTCATTGAAGCCATGACGCGCAAAGCGCAGTCTGAAACCCAAAAGGCAGGCGAATATGCGAAAGAAAATTATCTAGAAGCGGTTCGTAACGTTCGCACTGAGGTAGAAAAACTCAACTTTGATCCCGAACGAATTGAAGAATCTGTTAAGTTAATGCAGATGGATGCGGAGAAAAATTGGGAGTCTTTAGTTAAGGAGATTGAGGGGTTTGGCAATCGTCTCAATGAAGCAGCACAAGCGGCATGGTCAATTTTGACTGCGCCTCATCACTCAACGACTGGGGATCAATCCGATTCTTCTTCTCAGTCCTAGTTTTTCCTTGCAAGTGCGGCACAATTCAAACTCAATCCCCCGCCTTAAGGCGGGTGGAAGATGATTATACCTCGCTAATTGAACCATCCTATGGTTTACTGATTGACCCCCATTTGTTGCGCCTCTTGCTGAGCAATTTCTTGCTTGAGAACAGAGAGGGCTTGTGTAAATTGCGGATCATCAAGAGTACCAATTTTACCGCGATCGCGCTGCAGTTCTTTTTGTTGTGCTTCACTCATTTCTGAAACCACATCCGGTTTAATGCCTTCTTCATTGATATCGCGTCCATCTGGGGTTAAATATTTGGCTACCGTAATCGCCACACCTGAACCATCTCCTAACCCTCGCACCGACTGCACCAGCCCTTTGCCAAAGGTTTGTGTCCCCACAATTACGGCTCGGTTTTGATCTTGCAAAGCGCCTGAAAGAATTTCACTGGCACTGGCTGAACCGCCATCCACCAGTACGACCAAAGGCTTATCCGTGAGGGCATTGCCTTGCGCTTTTTGGCGTTCTACTTCCCCTTGCCGATCCACCGTGGAAACGATTTTCCCTTCATCGAGCCACATCCGAGTAATTTCGATACTGGCATACAACAATCCCCCCGGATTGGACCGCAAATCTAAAACGTAGCCTTCGACATTTTTCGCTTCCATGTCTTTGATGGCGCTACGCATTTCTGCGGTGGCATTCGTACTAAACTGATTGAGACGAATATAGCCAATGGGTTCCCCTTGCGGTGTTTCATGTAAGCGCGCTCGCACCGGGTGGACTTCAATCCGCGCCCTTGTAATTTGATAATCTACTTCTCGGTCTTGACGTTGAATGGTCAATGTCACTTCAGAACCCGGTTTCCCCCGAATTAAGCCCACTGCTTCACTCAATTCCATACCTTTTGTACTTTGACCATCAATGGCAATGATCAAATCTCGGGCTAAAATTCCCGCTTCATAAGCAGGTGTATCTTCAATGGGAGAAATAACGCGAATATACTCCGTTTCCTCATCCAGAGCAATTTGAATCCCTACCCCCGTTAGCTCTCCTGAGGTGTCAATTTGCAAGTTTTTAAACTCTTCCGGTTCCATGAAACGAGTATAGGGATCGTTGAGCTGGTCAAGCATTTTATGAATTGCATCATAAGCCGCTTCTTTATCTTCATAGGTGCGATTTAAATATTCCTGTCGCACCCCTCGCCAATCCACTTGATTAAAGGTAGCATCAACATACTGGCGATTCACAATCTGCCACACTTCATCAACCAGTTCTTTCGGACTTTCTCGGAAAAAAGCTTGACTTTGTGATAAATGAAGCCCCGCACCAGTGACAGCAACGGTGGTCAACATGGCTGCAGTCGCCCCAAGAACTAATCCACGTTTTCTCATAACCATATGTTTAGGGGAATTGATTGTACCAATAAAAAATATGAAGGGTTACGCCTACCCTAGCACAGGTTTTCCTGAGTGCTGGTAAAGAAAAATATTTCGCAAATTTCATTCCATGCGGTAACTTTAAACTGAATTAAATAAATTCATTACTAACTTGGAGAAAAAATTATGACCTCCACTTATTCTCCTGTTGATATCAAAAGTCGCAGACTGGCTCTTAAGCAGCAACGACAGCTCAAAATTATTCAAGCTTGCTGGCGTTTTCTCTTTGTTTCCAGTTTAATGGGGGTGCTGATTTGGGTAACTCTTCTCTCAAAATTGGTTCTTCGCCAACCGCAACAAGTTGAAATTGAAGGCAATCAGTACCTCAGTAGTGAAGCGATTAAAGGGATGGTACAAGAAACCACTTCCCAATCCATTCTGACCTTAACCTCGGCTGAAATTAGGGAAATTCTGCAAAATCAAGCGCCCATTGAACAAGTGACAGTGAATCGAGAACTCTATCCCCCTCGGGTCAGCATTGCAGTGACTGAACACCAACCGGTTGCCCTCACCGTTCCTAATCCTCGCGGAATTCATCCCCAAGAGAAAGGATATCTTGCTGCTAACGGAACCTGGATGCCTGCCGAGAGTTATCGTTCTGATGCCTTTACCCCTCCTCCGCTCAAAGTGATTGGTTATCAGCCTCAATATCAGTTGCAATGGACAAAAATTTACCCGCAATTCCAAGCGTTACCGATGACAATTCATACTGTCAACTGGCAAGATCCAACGAACCTAATTTTAGAAACCGAGCTGGGTCAAGTTCATCTCGGGGGAAATATGGAAACGCTTCCCAAACAACTCCAGGTATTAGCAAAACTCAAGAACCTTCCCCAAAAACAGCCCCTGAATCAAATGCGCTACATTAATTTAAAAAACCCTGACTTCATCGTGATTGAGCTCGTTTCTGAATGAAAAAAATCAATAAAAAATAATAAATAATAGAATTTTCTTGACGATCTAAGTGTCGATTAACCTTATAATATTCCTGAAAATGTTTTGACCGGTAAGATTTAAGCTAAGCTAATAGCAATAATCAATAAAGGCTAATCATTCTATTTTTATTCATATAAATAAATTAACTCCAGAAGACCCGTCTGACGAGCCCTCTCAGTAATTTCGCGTTTCAGCAATGACTATTGAAGATCAAAAAAATCCCACTCAACATTCCTTTTCTATGAACGTGTCCAGTGATGATAATCATTCCTTTGATGACGATTTTAACTTAGATGACCTACTGAACTCATCCTACAGCGATGATCCGAAGCCGACTAAAGAACAACTAAGGAGCGACAATATCGTGCCGGGAAATGTGGCAAGAATCAAAGTAATTGGTGTAGGCGGTGCCGGTTGTAATGCAGTCAACCGCATGATTGCCAGTGATGTCGTTGGGGTGGAATTCTGGGCAATTAATACGGATGCTCAAGCCCTCTCCCGAGCAAGTGCGCCCAATCGCCTACAAGTTGGAGAAAAGCTGACGCGAGGGTTAGGGGCAGGGGGGAACCCCTCCATTGGTCAAAAAGCCGCAGAAGAATCGCGAGATGAAATTTCCAGTGCCCTTGAAAATACAGATCTTGCCTTTATTACGGCTGGAATGGGGGGCGGAACGGGCACCGGTGCCGCCCCCATTGTTGCGGAAGTTGCCAAAGAAATGGGATGTTTAACGGTTGGAGTGGTGACCCGCCCTTTCACCTTTGAAGGACGCCGGCGCACCAGTCAATCGGAAGAAGGGATTTCTGCGCTACAAACCCGGGTTGATACGCTGATCATCATTCCCAATAATAAGCTCTTGTCGGTAATTGACGAACAAACACCGGTGCAAGATGCGTTTCGGGTAGCTGACGATATCCTCCGCCAAGGGGTGCAAGGAATTTCCGATATTATTACGATTCCCGGTTTAGTGAATGTAGACTTTGCTGATGTCCGTGCGGTCATGGCCGATGCTGGCTCAGCGTTGATGGGCATTGGCACAGCCTCTGGCAAATCGCGAGCAGCCGAAGCAGCAACCGGTGCCATTTCTTCTCCCCTCCTGGAATCTTCGATTCAGGGGGCAAAAGGGGTTGTCTTTAATATCACAGGGGGGAGTGATTTAACCCTGCATGAAGTGAATACTGCTGCGGAAACAATTTACGATAATGTTGACCCCAATGCCAATATTATATTTGGCGCTGTGATTGACGATGAAAAAATGGAAGGAGAAATCAGGATTACGGTGATTGCCACAGGGTTTTCTGGAGAAGAACCCACTAAAGCGAAGAAGAAAGAAACAACCAAAGGAACGTCCCCAACTAAAAATCCGACTCCCATGACGTCAAAAACAAAATCAACAGAGAAATCTCAAGGAGAAAGTAAAGGATTAGATATTCCGGAATTTTTACAACGCCGTCGTCGTCGCTAAGGGGAGATGCAAGTGAAGTGTCCAACTGCTTTAACGATCGCGGGGTCTGATAGTGGTGGCGGAGCTGGGATTCAAGCGGATTTACGAACCTTTGCTTTTCAGCAAGTTCATGGGACCTGTGCGATTACTTGTGTGACGGCTCAAAATACAATTGGCGTGCAACGGGTTGAGCCATTGCCTCCCGAAATGGTAGGCGCCCAGATTAAATCAGTGATGGATGATATTGGCGTGCAAGGAATAAAAACGGGAATGCTACTCAATGCCGGAATTATCCAAGCCGTGAAACGCATGATTGAAACGTATCAGCTACAATCTTTGCTAATTCTTGATCCAGTGATGGTTTCTCGCAGTGGCGCCCAGCTTTTAGATGATTCGGCAGTCGAGCAGTTAAAACAGCTCGTCCCGTTGGCAGCCCTGGTCACACCAAACCGTTACGAAGCCCAAATGTTAAGTGGGCTAGAAATTAACACCGTTGATGAGATGAAATCGGCAGCGGAAATTATTTTGGGTCAAGGGGCAAAAGCAGTTTTGGTCAAGGGAGGGGCGATGTCAGGGGAAGCCAGAGGGGTAGATGTTTGGTTTGATGGCGAACAATTTGACCTTTTGCAAGCCAAACCGGTCGAGACGAAAAACAATCATGGTACCGGTTGCACCCTTTCGGCAGCGATCGCGGCTCAGATCGCTTTAGGCCAAGATCTCAAAACAGCAGTACACCTTGCAAAGCAATATCTGACCACTGCTTTAGAATTTGCTTTAGACTTAGGAGCAGGGAATGGACCAGTGGGACACTTTTTCCCACTTCAACGTCAATAAGAATTGTCAAGTGGAAAAAATTATGACCTCAAATTCTCGTTCTCAGGGAATGACTTCCCCCCCTCCCAATCAAAATACCCCCACGGTTCCCATGTCTGTTTATCGGGAACTGGCGGGAGAATTACAAGCCACTCAAAGTCAATTAGATGGCTTAAGACAAGATAATCAGCATTTACAGCAGGAAAATCAAACGTTACGCTTAGAAATTAAAAAACTGGTGCAGTCGGTCCAAAGATTAGACAATACGATCAACAACTGCGATCAAACCTTCTCCTCCCCGCCCGCAGAAATGGCCCTGAAAAGAGGAGAAAATCGCGACGCTTCTCCCTCGCAAGAGCATTGGTACACTCATCAAACCCCACGCGATCCGGGGCAGCAGAAAACCCGCCATCAGGAACAAGAAATTAATGGCTGGTTTGTCATTGCCGCCCTCATGATGATTATTTTTACCTTTTCCGGTATTGGGTTTATGGTGGCGCGTCCTTTAATGAATCAATCAGGTCAGAATTAATAATTAAGGGAAGACAAGGTAAGACGGTTACCAGTGACCAATGACCAATGACTAACGACTAATGACCAATAACAAACCAAGTATGGGAAAAATTCATGCCTTACGAGGAACGAAAGATATCCTGCCAGAAGAAGTGAGTTACTGGCAAGAAGTAGAAACGGTTGCCAAGGAAATTTTCACAAGAGCCGCTTATCGCGAAATTCGTCCGCCCATTTTTGAACAAACGGCATTGTTTGAACGAGGAATCGGAGAAGCCACCGATGTGGTCAGTAAAGAAATGTATACGTTTCGCGATCGCGGCGATCGCAGCTGTACCCTCAGACCCGAAGGCACTGCGGGTGTGGTGCGAGCCTTTATTGAAAATGGACTCCACAACCAAGGGGTGCAACGGTTATGGTATGCCGGTCCTATGTTTCGTTATGAGCGTCCCCAAGCCGGGCGACAACGGCAATTTCACCAAATTGGACTCGAATTAATTGGTTCTCCTTCACCCGTTGCGGATGTCGAAGCGATCGCGCTGGCAACGGATATTTTAGAGACCCTCGGTCTAAAACACCTCAGTTTGCAACTGAATTCAGTGGGCAATACCGAAGACCGGGAACGCTATCGCACTGCCCTCATCGAGTATTTGACTCCCTACCAAGACAAACTGGATGCCGATTCTCAAGATCGCCTGACCCGTAACCCCCTGCGGATTCTCGACAGTAAAGATGAACAAACCCAAGCGATTCTCCAAGATGCCCCGCGCCTCATTGATCATTTAGGAGAAGCCTCGCACCAGCACTTTGAACAAGTCCAAGCCCAGTTAAAGGAGTTGGGCATCGATTACACCCTGAACTCCAATTTAGTGCGCGGTTTAGATTATTACACCCACACCGCCTTTGAAATTCAATCGGCGGACCTTGGGGCACAAGCAACGGTTTGTGGCGGTGGCCGGTATGATGGCTTAATTGCTGAACTCGGCGGTAATGAAACCCCCGCGATGGGGTGGGCCATTGGCATGGAGCGCCTGATTTTGCTCTTAAAACAACTGAAAGCGGTGCCTGATCCAGAATTAGACTTTTATGTGGTCTCTCGCGGCGATCGCGCCCCCGCACAAGCCTTAACCATTGCTCAACAACTGCGTCACCAGGGCTGGCGTGTGGAATTAGATCTCAGCGGCAGTCAAATTAAAAAACAATTTAAACGCGCCGATCGCAATGGCGCGATCGCCTGTTTAATTTTAGGCGATGCTGAAGTTGAACAAGGTACAGTTAACTTAAAATGGATGGCAACGCAAGAACAAACTGTCATGGAACAGCAGGAACTGCTTGCCAACAATGAGCAACTCCGTCAGCAAATTTTGCAAGTTAAGAACCAGAATTAGCTGGAAATCATCATGATGGAAAATTGGGAATTTTTCCTGCAAAAAGTCGGTGAGGAAAACTGGGTGAGCATTAACTCTTCTCAACCCGAATTTCCCAACGGGCGATATGTGATTGCCGCCCGTGCTGCCCATCGCCCAAAAGAATGGATTGAAGTCGATATCAGTACTCGTAATAATCTTCGCACCAGAGAAAGAGTCCACAAGCACCAACACGCTTGTCAGCTCGATGAAACTGGATTTGCAATTTTAGTGGCGGAAATAGAACTGACTCCCGGCCTGTGGGAAATTCAGTGTCGAGGGGATATTCTTTCTGCTTTGATGGGAGAAAATTGGCAAGTTACTCTTTTATTGCGAGTCACTTTGGGGTTAGAAAAAGCAGCTGCTCATTTCCAACCCGCAGCTACCCAAACCTTAGCCCTCCCTGCTAAGGTTGCAGAAACTGATCCGGAAGAAGACTTAAATCAGCTCCGATCACGCTTAATAAATGATGCCGATCAAATATTCCAGGAAGTGATTGATGATTTGTTTCCTCGGGTTACCCCCTCCCTTCACCTTGATCCTCTCGCCTCGACCAGCGACTATTCCCTCCATTTAGATGAAGAAATCCTAATTGCCCAAACCACCAAACCGATTATTGTCTCTGGACAAATCACGACCCAACAGCAACCGCCTCATCCCCAATTACGCCTCAATATTTCTCTGCGCGATCCCAGAACCGGCGATACGGTCGCTGAATTATCCCCTCGCCTTCGCGAGCAAAGTTTTCCTCTTACCTTCTGCTACTCCCTCAGCGTTCCCCCGGCGTGCAAAAGTTATCTCCTCGAAGGAGAAGTGACCCTTTGCGAAGATATGCCTGGAAAAGAAGGAAAAATCTTCGCCTCTCAAGGGTTTACGGTGAGTGCCAAATGGGAAAACCTACAACCGTTTCTGATTGGAGCAATTACTACCGCTACAGTTTCCCATCCACCCGTCCCATTATCGCCTTTAAATCCTCAGCAACGTCAAGGAACTGCTTCTTATCCTTCTCGCTGGCAAGGCGTCTTTCCCCCCAAATTATCAACGCAATCGAGAAAGAAGAAGAAAACGCCTCCTGTCCTTCCCAACCTTCCGAATACAATCGGATCGAAGTCCAAACTAACGAAACCGAAGAAACCGAAAGAATTTGTTTGGAAAAGACCCGGTCCACAAGACGATACTTCTCCTACTGCACAATGGGAATTGGAACTAACGACTGAGACTGAAATTGTGATTATTCAGAGGGACGAGACAGAGCTATGATTGAGAACTGGACAAAAGAATTTTTTGCTTTCTGTGATGCCATCAACCAAGAAATCGAAGGTTTTTTTGCAGAAATGGAACAAATGGCAGCAGAGTTTCCCCAAACACTGGATGAAGCAGTGCAGGAGGTAGAAACCACTCTCAGTGAAGAACTAGAAGTATTTTGGCAGGACTGCGAAGAAATTTGGGATTGGTTTGATTCCGATTTTGATAGGTCAGAAGAAGAGGACAATGACAGTGAATTTATGATGACCTCAAAGGTGAATCCCGATCAAAATACTCATCCTGCTTGTCAGGGCTGTCGTCATTATCATGGCTATGTTTATGGCGGAAATCTCTTTGTTTGTGGGATGCACCCCTATGGTTGGGAAGATGAAAATTGTCCAGATTGGGAAAGAGAATGACCGGGAGATTCGGATATAGGGTTTAGAATTTAAATGAGAGGGGTGCCTGGCAGACAGGACCCATTGCTCTTGAGTGTTCCCTGTTGCCCAAACAACAAATAGCAGAATAAGGAGACAATATTTGCTTGACAATCGAGATGTCGTGATTGAATGGTTAGAAAAAAATGTTCCGAGTGCCCGCGTTCAACATATTTTGGGAGTTGAGCAAATGGCAAAAGAATTAGCCCAGTTGCATCAAGCGGATGAAGAAAAAGCAAAAATTGCAGGGCTAATGCATGATTTAGCGAAATACTTTCCCGCCGATAAACTGTTAACCCTGGCCCGGGAAAAATCAATTCCCATTGATAGGATTTGTGCGGTGCGTCCTCACTTGTTACACGCCGATGTGAGTGCGATTGTGGCACAAGAAACCTTTGCTGTAAAAGATGAAGAAATTTTAAGCGCGATCGCGCAACATACCTTGGGCAATGCCGAAATGTCCAAAACCAGTTGCATTGTATTTGTGGCGGATAAATTAGAACCCAACCGCGGCGACACCCCAGAATTGAATGCGATGCGCGAAGCCACCTGCGAAAACCTCTATCGTGGCGTTTATCAAGTCTGTGACCTTGCGATCAAAAAATTAATGCAAAAGGGACGTCCGATTCATCCGCGAACGGTCGCGACTCGGAACTGGGCAATGCAAGCGCAAAAATGTTAACGCCTCTGTATCATTGAATCCCGATCAAAAACAATCCACGCTATCTTGGTGGTAAGTTCAATTTAGTCGCTATTGTAAGACTCAGCAAACCTTCAAACGTATTTCATGAATCATCAGGCTAATTCTAATCCTACTTCCCCGAACACTCCAACCTTGGCTGCTGCAGAAAAATTGGCTTGGACCATCGCGCACGCTGCGGATAGTCGGAAAGCAGGAGATATTGTGCTTCTAGAAGTTGTGGATGTCTCGTACCTTGCCGATTACTTTGTCATTGGTACAGGCTATTCCCGGACTCAAGTAAAAGCCATCTCTGATGCCATCCAAGACGCCGTTGAACAGCAATGGCATTCGACGCCAGTACGCATAGAAGGACAAAAGGAACGGAACTGGATTTTACTAGATTATGGCGATGTCATTGCTCATATTTTGCTACCTGAAGAACGAGAATTTTACGGTATTGAAGCGTTTTGGGGACACGCTAAACGGATTGACTTTGAAACGGTCCAACAAGCAGAAGCAGGTTAATCCCCATGAGAGATCTATCGACATCTCAACCTTGTCCGGTCCCACCCGAACAACTCCCTCTCAACGAATATGACCAATTAAAAACGGCTTGGCCCTTTCGTTGGGTGACGTTCACTCGCGCCGCTTATATTCGGAAACTTTTGTGGACATGGGGATGGGGCTGGATTCTGGCAGCCCCCCTCACCGCTGGCAGCTTTCCCCTGGAGACGCATCCCTGGGAATTTATGTGTTGTAGTGCTTTCGGGGGCAGTTTACTCGTTGTCTTTATGGTGGTGAGACTTTATTTGGGATGGTCTTATGTTCGGACTCGCTTGAACAAAGCCGAGATTCCCTATGAAGAGTCAGGCTGGTACGATGGACAAACTTGGGAAAAGCCGGAAGCGGTTTTAGAGCGCGATCGATTAGTCGTGTCTTATCAAATACAGCCTATCTTTCAACGTTTGCAGATGACAGGTGTGATCTTGATTCTTCTCAGCGCGATCGATATTTCGGCTTGGCGACTTCTCACTCATTTTTTCTAAATTGATCAATCATTTATGAACAAAAAACGGACGCAAACCCCAGAAGTGGAAGTTCATCTCCTGCGCGAAGGAATCATCGAATCTCTCCATCAAGTCCATGCCCTCGTCTGTGATGACCGAGGACGTATTTTATCTTTTGCCGGTCATTGTGAAACGGCTTCGTTTATTCGTTCCGCTTTAAAGCCCTTTCAAGCCCTACCAACGGTAAAGAGTGGCGCCTTTGAACAGTTTCAACTCACTGATAAAGACCTCGCCATCATGTGCAGTTCCCATCAAGGAACGGTGCAACAAGCCCGACAAGTGTTTAATATTCTCTGGCGTGCTGATGTTGAACCCACTGCTTTACAGTGCCCAATTCCACCCGGAAAACGCAGTCCTCTCGAGCATAACTGTTCTGGGAAACATGCAGGAATGCTTGCCGCTTGCCAACAGCATGGTTGGCCCCTCAGCCAGTATTTGCGTCATCGTAGTCCGATCCAAGAATTGATCCTCAAGGGGGTCGGCGAACTGTTACAGATGCCGGGTGCAGAATTTATTGGCGTTCAAGATGATTGTGGTGCCCCGACCTATTTTATGCAACTGTCGCAAATGGCAACCCTTTATGCTCATTTATCTTCGGGAGATGATCTTTACTTAGAACGAATTAGCCGGGCGATGACCCATTATCCAGAAATGGTTGCAGGAGAAGGGTCCTTTGATACGGAGTTAATGAAAGCCACGAATGGGGAAATCGTTAGTAAATCGGGTGCTGAAGGCGTACAGTGTATTGGTCGCATTGGTGAAGGGATGGGTTTAGCCATCAAAGCCCTCGATGGTTCAAAACGAGCAAAGTATGCCACTGCGATTCATCTGTTGATGCAAATGGGTTGGATTAGTCCTAGCATCTCCGAAAATTTGGCGGAAAAGTTTATGAGTTTTGATGAGCATAAGCGCTTAGAGGTTATTGGTGAGTTGACGTTTGTTTAAAGGGAGTGATTATTGCAACTCCTGCATTTCTGCTTGTACCTCCTGTTTCAGCTGGGGATTGGATTGAACGTCAGTTGTGATATTATTAAATTCCGAGACGGTTAATCCCTGTTGCTGAACGATATTTTGGGAGCGGTTACAATAGTCAACAATGAGGGATTGGGCTTCTGCGGGGAGGTCTTGATAGCTTTGGGCACGGTTACAAGCAATACTGGGAACCTCTTGTGAATTTAAGACGGTTTGAATATCCTGTAAAGCCCTTTGGCGTAAGGGCTCAATTTCAAGTAGGGCTTGTGCATAATTCCTTAAAGTATTCTCATCGTAATTTTGTGCTTGTGCAATGAGGCGAATCTGAAATCCAGGATGATCAAAGATTTTATTGCTAACAATATCGAGTCCACTGGCTGAGAATAGCCAAGTTCCTGTCAAGAAGGTAACTTTAATTAAGTTTAAGTAAGAGAGTGTCATAGTTGGGTCGTTATTGATCGAAATTAACTTGTTATTAAGCAGAGCGTCATTTTCTGGGTTAAGAGACGATAAGAAAAATTTAAAAGTTTCAGCAGTTTGAGCAATAGATTAATTGGGGTATAAATATTTACATATAATTTCAAAATCGAAAAAGTCAGACTGAATTCAGAATCTGATTGTCTCAGCAATTTTTAAGTTTAACTTCAGTAATTAACGTAATTTTATCATTAGAATTTTTACTGAAAATGTATTTTTTGCTTCAAAAAAAAATAGTAATTGACGACTTAGTTCTTCCTCAGCAAACTTTCAATCATTGCTTTTGAAAAACTTCACAAAGTTGAATAATTTGGGTTTGCAGAGTTATTTCCGGGGGCTTTCCTTTTTTGAGATCAGCTTCTAAAGTTAACAGCATCGGGAAAGCATCTAAAAATTGCTGTAAAGTAAAGGAATGGACTTCTTGGCGCAGAAAATAAACCCGCTTTGGATTCTTAATTTCTGCCGCTTGAGCAATGACTTGCTGATCTCTTTCTCCTTGTTCTACTTTAAGCTTGATCCACAACCAAGTGCGAAATTGTCCGACTAAAACGGCAACAATTTTAAGGGCAGATTCATTCCGGTTTAATAACTCAGCAATTAGCTTCAGGGCCTGGTTTGTATCTCCATTAGCAATTGCTTTTGCTAATTGTAAACTATTGTGGGTACTGGCACTGACCAGTTGCGCGATCGCGCTTTCATCAAGGGCAACCTGCTTCCCAGCAGCATAGAGAGACAATTTCTCTAATTCCTGAGATAACAAGCGCGTATTATTCCCCACTGCCTCTGCTAGACGTTCCTTTGCTGGCATTGTCAATTCTACTCCTTTTTCTTTAGCCATCGTTTCCACTTGCGCCAACAATTGTTCCGTTTTCCAGGGGGGAATGACCGCAAACTCTCTGATTGTGGCGTAGTTTTTTAAGACTTTTGTGGACTTCAACCGTCCATCTGGTTTTTTGTCGCTGGTAAATAGTAAATGAGACGTTGCTGGTAATTGGGGTAACGTGCGCTCTAACTCAGATAATAAGGCAGAAGAACAATGTTGACCCAAATTCGTTTGCCTCACCCAAATCAGACGCCCGCCTCCCCCAAAGGGAGGGGTTAAAGCCTGATCGAGTCCTTCGGTTACTGCCTCTGTTTTTTCTCCAGGAATGAGATCTTCATTGAACTCTCCCCAGAGAGGATCAACCACTTTTTCTCGTAAAGCAGTGATCGCTTGATTTAAACGATATTCGTCTTCCCCCCAAAAAAAGTAAACTGGCATATCTAAGTGATGTTTTTTGTCGGCTTTTCCTTTATTGTGGTTGTATGAAGGTTACTAGGAGATAGATTAGCCTTGGACGAAGCGTATCAAAAGTATGTGGAACGAGTCGGACGATTATCGCAACCGACTTTATATCCCACCCAATTAAAAAATATCCAAGAATCCCCTAAATTCCAACGGGATGACCAAGGGCGAGTCAAAGCAAAGGCTTTCCCTGGATACAGTGTCGTTACTCCTCCTTATGAGGAGGATACAGGGAATGAGGGATTTTATCACCATCTTGCTCAAACACAGAAACGTTTACTCACTCAACTGCCTCAGGATTTTATTTTACCGGTTCCTGCTTCCAGTTTTCATGTCACATTAGCGGATTTAATCTGGGGTGATGAATTTGAAGCAGCAGTTGCGAAAAATTCTGAATTTGAAACGCAATTGAGACATCAAATTGCTGTTAGTTTTGAACAATATCAAAAAGAAAATTACGTTTCTAACCCCTTGCAGTGGCAATTATTAGGGTTAATTATTCGTCCGCGCGCGATCGTCGTTGGGTTATTGCCCAAAGACGAAAATTCTTATCAGCAAGTTATCCAATTACGCCGTGCCATCTATCAAAATCAAGGCTTATTATCGTTAGGTTTAGAACAGCATTATCATTTCTTAGCTCATGTTACCCTCGGCTATTTTGGCAACGTGCCTCAAGCCTCTCAACAAGATGAAATTTGCACGACATTAACCGCAATTAATGACCAATGGTTAGAAGCCGATCCCAAAATCTTAACGGTCTATCGGGCTGAATTACGCAAGTTTTCTGATATGACAGCCTTTACACGCCAACCTGATTTTCCGGTCACTACCTTTGGTGAGAAATAATTCAAGCTGTTATTTGTTATTGGTTATTTGTTCACAGCTTACTAGTAACCAGTAACTGCAATTATGAGTAAACGATCCCTAAATCATCCTATTGTCGAAGCAAGCTTTGCCATTATTGATCGCGAAGTTGGCGCTCATCCCTATTCCCAGAAAGAATATCGGGTTATTCGTCGTGCGATCCACGCAACAGCAGATTTTGATTTTTTAAACTTGTTTTATTTTAGTGAGCAAGTGATTGCAAAAGCAATTCAAGCTCTTCAAACTAAAACGCCGATTATCGTTGATGTGGGAATGGTAGAAAAAGGAATTCAAGGGATGGTTGATAAAACCTCCCAAAATCCAATCATTTGTGCCCTGGAAGCGGCGAAAGAGATTCCTGCTGGCAAAACCCGCACTGAAACCGGATTACTCAATTGTCTAGAAATTTATCCCCAAGGGATTTATGTGATTGGGAATGCCCCCACTGCCCTATTAGCGCTTTGTGACGCGATCGCGCAAGGAAAGGCACAACCGAGTTTAGTCATTGGCGCACCGGTGGGGTTTGTCTCAGTGGTCGAGTCAAAACAAGCCCTGGCACAAACGCTAGTTCCTCAAATTCGAGTGGAGGGGCGCAAAGGGGGATCGGCAGTAGCTGGTGCCATTATGAATGCTTTATTGGTGTTAAGTGCAGAGGAAGCATGAGTCAGCAGTCGCATCTTCATGTCGTGGGAATCGGGCTAGATGGCAAAGCGGGATTAACCGAAACGGTTCGGCAAATTGTGGAAGAAGCCACTTTATTAGTGGGCAGCGAACGCCAACTCAGTTATTGTTCTCAGCAGTCTGCTATTCAATTGAAACTTGGTAACTTTGAAACCACGATCGCGCAAATTAAAACCTATCTTCAGGGTTCCGAAAAGATCGTTGTTCTCACCAGTGGTGACCCGTTATTTTTTGGTTTTGGTCGCTTGTTATTAGACCATTTTCCGGCAGAACAATTAACCTTTCATCCTCATTTATCATCCCTGCAACTCGCCTTTAATCGTATCAAAGTCCCTTGGCAAGAAGCGACCTTGATTAGTAGCCATGGACGCAGTACTGAAGCCTTAATCAAAGCAATGCAGCGGGGAGATGAAACAATTGGCATTCTCACGGATCAAGAAAATAGTCCCAGCGCGATCGCGCAATTAATAACCGCACTCGATCTCCCCTTTTCCTATCAATTTTGGATTTGTGAGAACCTAGAAGGAAAGGAAGAAAATTGTCAATGTCTGGAGTTAGAAACCGTTAAACAAACTCAATTTTCTCCGCTTAATGTGGTTATTTTACTGCGAAAAAAATCGCCTTTACCTTCTTTAGCAGCGTTACCGTCTCTGGGCTTACCCGATGAAACCTTTCTCAGTTTTCCGGATCGTCCCGGCTTAATGACCAAACGCGAAATTAGACCCTTAATCATCGCTGAACTCGCCCTACAACCGCAGCAAATCATTTGGGATATTGGGGCAGGCACGGGGGCCGTTTCTATCGAGATTGCCCGTTTGTTTCCCACATCGCAGCTTTATGCCATGGAAAAAACTGCGATGGGCGTTGCCCTCATCCAGCAAAATTGTGAACGTTTAGCAGTTACTAACGTTACCGCCATTGCCGGAAAAGCACCCGATCAATTACCGGTATCAGACGCCCCCCACCGGATTTTTATCGGTGGCACAGGCGGTAAGATGAAAGAGATTTTAACACTTTGTCAAGAACAATTAGCCCCTGGCGGTCGCATTGTTTTGGCACTGGCGACCCTAGAACATTTAGCACAAGCAAGGCAATGGTTAAGGGAACATCAGTGGCGCGATCGCGTTTTGCAAGTTCAAATTTCGCGATCACTCCCCCTTAGCCACCTGACTCGTTTGTCTCCGCTTAACCCAGTAACCCTGCTCACAGCTTGGCGCGATTAGGAAGAAAAATCCTGCCCCATCAGCTGTCACACTTATTGATTGCGAGGAACTTGGACCTCACGTGCCATATCCAGAAATTGACCCATATTCACCCCAGGACGACGTCGTGGCATTGTCGATTTAGGAACAAGATAAGTTGGGGCAAATGTCTCTCCCGCAAGAGGATTTTGAGGAGGCTTATTACTATTTTGAACCGGTGCTGGTGCGGGGGGGGCTGCCGCTGTTGGGGTCGGTTGAGGTTGTGCGGCTGTCTCCTCTTTCTTGTTAGCCTGCTCTTTCACTGGCGAGGCTGCTGTTGAAGCAGCTTGCGGTTCAGTGTGCTGACTTTCAGCCGTTTTTGATGCCTGCTCTTCATTTAATTCTGCGTAATAGTTATTTTTGCCACCAAAGAGGTTTTTGATGATGCCAACCATTTAAGAATGACTCCTAAAAATTTTTTATGATTATCGCCGTTTACTAGCATATCGGAAGACGGGAACACAAGTTGACAACAGAAATGAAGAAACGTTGCTGATCGATAGTTTCCAAAACCAGAATGGGTGTGTTATAGTCGTAAAGGTCTATAGATAAAGACTGATATCCTTGCGGATGTGGTGGAATTGGTAGACACGCACGCTTGAGGGGCGTGTGGCTCACGCCTTGCGAGTTCGAGTCTCGCCATCCGCACTCTTAAACCCTGTAGCTTCTCATCGCGATCGCGCTGGGGAGCTACAAATTTTAATGAACCGTTATGATAAAGGTAGGCATTAAGTTTTGTAAATTATCTAAATTGGCATTTTGAACTGGCAACCGACCCCTACTCTAGAAACGAATTGGTACGCCCTCAATCCCCTGTGGCAAGGGGGCGAAGAAGTTGTTAAAACGGGACTTCCTCACGAACAACTGCCTCCAGCTTGGCAAATTTTACTGTTAGGAGATGGTTCTCCCACCCGACATTTAAGACTACTGACCCGGGAACCCATTGAGGTGGATGTCATTGATATGTCACCCATTGGAAACGTGCGCGATCGCGCTCCCGTTGGCATTGAAGCGGTTCCCGCCCCACGACTGCGGCGTCAAGTGTGGTTACGCACTGCCTCTGGACAACGTTTAGCTTATGCCGTTTCTTGGTGGGATGCCCAAGAAGTAGATGAATACTTACAAAACCGCGCTTTACCGATTTGGGATAATTTATCTCGCCTCCACACAGAACTTTATCGCGATATTCAAGGGATTTATTACGGGCATTCTCCGGAACTCGAAAAAGCCTTTCAACAAAGCGGTCCCTTTTGGGGACGACATTATCTGTTTTGGCACAATGGTCAACCCTTAACCTTAATCTATGAAGTCTTTTCTCCCTATTTGAAGAAATACCTGGATTGAGAAACGAACGAATGCTCTTGATTCTCGAATTAAACAAATGGTGTTTTCTGAGTAAGTTAAGTGATGTTTTCCCTACTTACGTCCTACTTCAATGTCTGCCCTAGTTTGCTTACAATCAAATTAGAAGGGAAAACTAGACAAGCCCGAGAGACAGGAGTAATCATTCTCTAATCAGTTTCAGGCAAAATATCTGATTACTCCGCACTGGAACATTTGTCGTGGGAGTTTAAATGATGCCGATAGAAACTGAAACGCAACGATCGCGCAAAGAAGCGAAGCCCAACCCATTTGGTGATACTCTATTTCTTTTTTTGACCTTCTTTTTTTTAATCAACTTTCTGTTCGCAACGGTCTTCAAGTCACAACCACCAGAAGTTGCCTATAGCCAATTTGTCCAGGATGTTCAAGCCGGAAAAGTCGAGCGAGCCACCATCAGTCCAGACCGCATTGAGTATGTCCTCAAATCGGAGTCAAAGGAGGGAACATCAGTTTTCACCACGACTCCAGTGCCAATGGATTTAGAATTACCTCAGATTTTGCGAGAAAATAAGGTTGAATTTTCTGCGCCTCCTCCCAGTAATTGGGAATGGCTGGGGAATATTTTGTCTTGGGTGTTCCCTCCGCTGCTATTCTTTGGCATTTGGGTGTGGCTCTTTAGCCGTGCGCAATCAGAAGGACCCGCAGCACTGACTATCGGTAAAAGTAAAGTTCGCGTCTACTCAGAAGGGGATACAGGAGTAACCTTTGCCGATGTTGCTGGTGTAGACGAAGCCAAAGCCGAACTGGAAGAAATTGTTGATTTCTTACAACGGGCGGAACGCTACATTCGTTTAGGGGCAAAAATTCCGAAAGGCGTCTTACTCGTTGGACCCCCCGGAACGGGAAAAACCCTCCTCGCCAGAGCAGTTGCTGGAGAAGCCGGGGTTCCGTTCTTTAGTATTTCTGGATCAGAATTTAATGAGTTATTTGTGGGGATTGGCGCTTCTCGGGTGCGAGATCTCTTTGAACAAGCCAAACAGCAAGCGCCCTGCATTGTGTTTATTGATGAGTTGGATGCCCTAGGCAAGTCACGAGCTGCTATTGGTCCCTATAGTGGCGTGAATGATGAGCGTGAGCAAACCCTGAACCAATTGCTCTCAGAAATGGATGGCTTCGAGGCCAACACGGGTGTCATTATTTTAGCGGCAACCAACCGCCCGGAAGTTCTTGATCCGGCGCTGCAGCGCCCCGGTCGCTTTGATCGCCAAGTGGTAGTGGATCGTCCCGATAAAAAGGGTCGAGAGGCAATTCTCAAAGTCCATATTCAAGGGGTCAAACTTGCCGATGATGTAGATTTAGAAAAGATTGCCGCGCGTGCCGTGGGGTTTGCCGGTGCCGATTTAGCGAACTTGGTGAATGAAGCTGCTTTATTGGCTGCACGGAATCAACGAGAAGCGGTAACGTTTGCTGATTTTAACAGCGCGATCGAGCGAGTTGTGGCAGGCTTGGAGCGAAAATCCCGAGTGCTCGGTGAAAAAGAAAAACAGATTGTTGCTTATCATGAAGTCGGTCACGCCATTGTCGGTGGGTTAATGCCCGGAGCTAACCCAGTGGAAAAAATCTCAATTGTGCCACGGGGTAGTGGAGCATTAGGGTACACCTTGCAACTTCCGGAAGAAGATCGTTTCTTGCTCAGTGAAAGCGAAATTCGCGGGCAACTAACCACATTACTGGGGGGACGATCTGCCGAAGAGTTGGTCTTTGGGGAGGTTTCAACGGGAGCCGCTGATGATATTCAAAAAGCAACCGATTTAGCAGAGCGAGCCATCACCCTTTATGGAATGAGTGAGGAACTGGGACCCGTTGCTTATGAGAGAATCAAAGGACAATTTCTAGACGATTATATGAACCCTCGTCGCCAAGTCAGTCCGAAAGTTGCAGAAATGATTGATAACCAACTGCAAGGGTTGATTAATGGAGCGCTTCACGTCGCTAAAGGCACTCTAGAGTATAACCGAGAATTATTAGAAGAAACCGCTCAGGTTCTGTTGCAAAAAGAAACCTTAGAAGGGGAAGAATTACACGCCTATTTAGCAAGAACTCACTTACCGGAAGAATTCCAAAACTGGCTCAAAACTGGGGAATTAAACAAGGAGTGGGCTTTATTGTCTGGAATTGATTAAGTCGTGCTATACAGCTACTGTCATTAGTCATCAGTCATTGGTCATTAGTTGCTCCCTCAGGTTAAAAGCAAAGCAAACAAACCGCACATTGCAATCCCATCAAAGACCCCAGCCCCACCAATACTAAGAACACCCGCACTCATCCGTTGAATTTCTCTGAGATGGAGTAAATCAGCCCCAATCAGGGTCCCTAAAATTCCGCCAGCAAACGCAATGGAAGGGGCGATGGGTTCAGCAATGAGTAGCGCACTAATCGTCGCAGTGAGGGGAGAAATGAGAGCATCCATCTGAATGCCAATTCCAGGGACAATTTGAGCAGAAAAGTAGCTAACAACAGTCACAATTAGCGTGACTCCCAAAATAGCCATCGGATTGGAACGGGTCAATTCGTAAATCGCTAACAAAACCGGAATTAAACCACCGCCAACATTCAGGGCAACAACGGTGGTTTGGCGAACTTTATGCAAAGGAATTCCCCAGAATTGTTGTAGCCACAAATCACGAACATCAGGAACAATAGGTCTGACTGATTCAATGCGATAAAGCGGAATATTGATGGTACTCCCCACAAGCATGGCAACAAAAATTAAAACTGCCATATTGGGAGAAAACCCCAGTTTGGCAACTGCGATCTCAACAATTTCAAGGGTAATTGCGATCCAGAGAAATGGCAGAAGGAATAACAGCAATAAAAATAGTAAAAGCGATACCGGGAGATAAATCATCTTGATTGACTCTGATTGCAATTCACAATTGTTGCTGGATCAAGGGGTGCGGTTTTCTGAACTGGGAACTCTGGTGGGCAGGCTTGCCAAGCGCAATCACCCTTCTTAATATTTTATTTAGAAATTGTTTATTGAAACAACAATCCCGACCTTACAGAGAAGAGCCACTAAAATGTAAGATGAAAAAAAAGCTTGTTTAACTCAACTCTTAAAACCCTATGCCACGGACTCAGCGCAACGATAACTTTATCGATAAGTCATTTACGGTGATGGCAGATTTAATCTTAAAAATGCTGCCCACTGGAAAACAGTCCAAAGAAGCTTTTACCTATTACCGGGATGGGATGTCAGCCCAAGCAGACGGAGAATATGCAGAGGCATTGGATAATTATCATGAAGCCTTAAAACTGGAAGAAGATCCCAATGATCGCAGCTATATCTTGTACAATATAGGCTTGATTCATACCAGTAATGGTGAGTACGAAAAAGCACTCGAATATTACCAAGAAGCGATTGAAGCCAATGCTCGTCTTCCCCAAGCCCTCAATAATATCGCTGTCATTTATCACCATCAGGGAGATTTAGCCAAACAAGAAGGGCGAGAAGAAGAAGCAGAAGCTTTCTTTGATCAGGCAGCAGAATATTGGAAAGATGCGATTCGCATGGCGCCGAATAACTATATTGAAGCTCAAAATTGGTTAAAGACGACAGGTCGTTCCGATATAGATGTTTACTTCTAAGCAAATTAACGATGATTGATCTCGAACAAGTGAAAAAAGTTGCTCATCTTGCCCGGTTAGAACTCACGCCGGAGGAAGAACAACAATTTACAACCCAACTCAGTAGTATTTTGGAGTATGTGGAACAACTCAACGAGTTGGATACTACGGATGTTGCTCCCACTACTCGCGCGATCGATGTCAGTAATGTGACCCGAGAAGACGAATGTCGTCCCTATTTAGAGCAAGAAGCCTTACTGGATCAAGCCCCAGAGCGAGAAGATACGTTCTTCAGAGTTCCCCAAATCATGAGTAGTGACGAATAAATCCATCTTGACCTTCAATTCCCTTTCCCACTCAGGAAGGGGAAACGAGCAACTCCCCCATCATCGTACAATACCAACAAGCTAATGCTCGATTCTTTTTTGAAAAAACTACCGCAATGGTCTTTACTTGCAGCGATCGCGCTCTTCTTCCCTCCTCAGCTCACTCAAGCTGCCCCTGCCAATACAGCACCGAAAAATTTAACCCAATTCCTTAATTCTCTGGCAACAGCTGCTAATAATGAGGATACGGCAGCGGTTCGCGCTGCTTACAGCTCGAATTTTACCACTGAATCCGGTTTAAATGGTGAGACTTTAGCGCAAAAGCTAGAAACCCTCTGGGAACAGTATGATCAGCTTGATTATCAAGTCGAACTCCAAAGCTGGGAACAACAAGGAGATACCCTCGTTGCGGAAACACTCACTCGCATTCGCGGCTTACGAAACGCCCAAGGGCAAGATGTTGTCTTAGAAGCCACGCTGCGATCGCGCCAAGAAATTCGGGGCGAGCAAATTGTTTCCCAACAGATGCTCAGTGAACAATCCAAAGTTTACATCGGTGATAATGCCCCGCGAGTCAAAGTAAGCGCCCCCAATCAAGTGGAAGTCGGACAAGACTTTAACTTTGATGTGATTGTTCAAGAACCCATTGGCAATGATATCTTGATGGGAGCGGCGTTGGAAGAAGAAGTCACTGCCCAGGGCTATTTAAACCCAGAAAATCTGGATCTAGAAATTTTACCAGCCGGTGGGATTTACCGTTTGGGAGAAGCACCGACAGCACCGGGTAAGCGTTGGCTTTCTGCGATTGTGGTTCGCGATAATGGGATGACTCTCGTCTCGCAACGATTGAATATTGTTCCTGCAACTGCTGCGTTGTCGAACTCTAAGGAAGATTGATGGATTCGGTTGAAGATAAGATTGTTTTAATTACTGGCGCGAGTAGCGGTATCGGTGCTGCTTGTGCCAAACTCTTTGCCCAGGGTAAAGCCAAATTAATTCTCAATGCTCGTCGTCAAGAAACATTAGAAAAGCTCGCTGCTCAATTAGAGCAAGACTATGGGACGCAATGTCATTTGCTGCCCTTTGATGTGCGCGATCGCGCAACCATCGAACGCTCAATTAGTTCTCTCCCCGCTGCTTGGTCCAATATCGACATTTTGATTAACAATGCTGGTTTAAGTCGCGGTTTAGATCCCCTGCAAGAAGGAAAAATCCAAGACTGGGAAGAAATGATTGACACCAATGTCAAAGGTTTACTTTACATGACGCGCTATGTGACTCCCGGGATGGTCGAACGAGGAAGGGGTCATGTCATTAATGTCGGCTCGATCGCTGGACATCAAACTTATCCCAAAGGAAATGTTTATTGTGCGACCAAAGCAGCCGTGCGCGCCCTCTCAGAAGGATTAAAGCAAGACTTACTAGGAACACCCGTGCGCGTTAGTTGTGTAGATCCGGGTTTAGTGGAAACAGAATTCAGTTTAGTGCGCTTTCGCGGAGAAGCGGAAAAAGCAGCAAAAACTTACGAAGGGTTAATCCCCCTTTCACCAGAAGATATTGCCGATGTCATCTATTTTTGTGCCACACGCCCTCCCCACGTCAACGTCAGTGAAATGTTAGTGATCCCGACGGATCAAAGTGGTGCAACGATGGTGCATCGACGGAGTCAATAAGATAAAGCGTAACCGATTTTAGTACTTTCGGGTGAAGCGGTGAAGGGGGTGAGGGGGAGACCAGGTGAGAGAGTGGACAAAGAACCAATAAAATAACAACGAATAACGAAAAATAAAGATGCAAATTCAATTTTGTGATGACCCAGAAAAAATAGACCTTGCTGCATTGCAAAATCTCTTCAATCTCTGTGCTTTTTGGGCAGAAGGACGCACGCAAGAAGGATTAGAGCTTGCGATTGCCAATAGTAACCCAGTGATTACAGTTTGGGAAGGAGAACGCTTAATCGGCTTTTCTCGGGCGACAACCGATTGTGTCTATCGCGCTACGATTTGGGATGTTGTGGTACATCCAGAATATCGAGGCATTGGTTTAGGGAGTAAATTAGTGGAAACCATGCTTGCCCATCCCCGTTTAAGTCGGGTTGAACGAGTGTATTTGATGACCACCTACCAACAAAACTTCTATAAACAAATTGGCTTTCAGGAAAATCAGACCACAACGATGGTCATCTATAACAGTGACTTTCCTTGCCATAATCTTCCGTCAGAAAATCAGCAAGAGATTGTTCATGCCGAAAGTGTAATTCAAGTTTCCCATTCTCAACAGTTTTAATTTCTAGGCTAAATTTCAGTGATCCGGATGCAACTCGCCCTGACTTTACCCGCTTCCAAGGTGAAGCTCATCCCCTAACGTTAAACTAAAATAAGCCCTGGTCATCGTCGAGAACAATTAACGAACCGAATGTCAACACCTCCCCTCGAACAAGAATTAAAAGCTGCTGTCGAATCCCGACGGAACTTTGCCATTATTTCTCACCCCGACGCCGGTAAAACCACTCTCACCGAAAAACTCCTCTTGTATGGAGGGGCAATTCATCAAGCGGGTGCTGTCAAGTCGAAACGCGCGCAACGGAAAGCCACTTCCGACTGGATGGAATTAGAAAAACAACGGGGAATTTCCATTACCTCCACTGTTCTGCAATTTAACTATCAAGACTTTCAGATTAACCTCTTAGATACCCCCGGTCACCAAGATTTTAGTGAGGATACATATCGCACCCTTGCTGCTGCCGATAACGCAGTGATGTTAATTGATGCAGCAAAAGGGTTAGAACCGCAAACCCGCAAATTGTTTGAAGTGTGTCGGATGCGATCGCTGCCCATTTTTACCTTTGCCAACAAGATGGATCGTCCGTCACGAGAACCCTTAGAACTCATTGACGAAATCGAACAAGAATTAGGCTTACAAACCTATGCCGTGAATTGGCCAATCGGCATGGGCGATCGGTTCAAGGGGGTGTATGACCGTCGCAGTCAACAGATTCATTTATTCCAACGAACGGCCCACGGCAGTACTCAAGCTGCAACAACCGTCATTTCTCTCGGCGATCCGAAAATTGAAGAAATTTTAGACCAAGATCTCTACTTCCAACTGAAAGACGAAATCGAAATTATTGAAGAAGTTGCGCCAGACTTCGATCTCAGGAAGATTCATAACGGCGAACTGACGCCCATGTTCTTCGGCAGTGCCATGACCAACTTTGGCGTACAGTTATTTCTCGATGCCTTTTTGGAATACGCGCAACCCCCAGAAACGCACCAATCCTCACTGGGAGAGATGGCTCCGACTTATCCCGACTTTACCGGCTTTGTGTTTAAGCTGCAAGCGAATATGGATCCCAAACATCGCGATCGCGTAGCTTTTGTTCGCGTTTGTACCGGAAAATTTGAAAAGGA
The DNA here is from genome assembly GCA_009909085.1 of Cyanobacteria bacterium GSL.Bin1. Lineage (NCBI taxonomy): Bacteria > Bacillati > Cyanobacteriota > Cyanobacteria bacterium GSL.Bin1. Next base: position 27,894 of record JAAANX010000156.1, read on the forward strand.
TATGAACGTTAACCACGCTCGTACCGGCAAAACCGTCCGCCTCTCTCGTCCGCAAAAGCTCTTTGCGCAAGATCGCGACTCTATTGATGAGGCCTATCCAGGTGATGTCATTGGCTTAAATAATCCCGGTATGTTTGCCATTGGCGATACCGTTTATGCGGGAAAGAAAGTCGTTTATGAAGGCATTCCCTGCTTTTCGCCCGAACTCTTTGCCTATTTGAAAAACCCGAATCCCTCAAAATTTAAGCAATTCCATAAAGGCGTGACTGAACTGCGAGAAGAAGGGGCAATTCAAATCATGTACTCCAAAGATGAAAGTAAGCGCGATCCCATTCTTGCTGCGGTTGGACAACTGCAATTAGAAGTGGTGCAATATCGCATGGAAAATGAGTATGGCGTAGAAACGAGCCTAGAAATGCTGCCCTATAAAGTTGCCCGCTGGGTAAGAGGCGGTTGGGAAGCGCTGGAAAAAGCGGGACGACTCTTTAATACTGTCACCGTCAAAGACATCTGGGAACGCCCTGTCTTACTTTTCAAGAATCAATGGAACTTAGAGCAAATCAAAGGCGATCATCCTGAACTGGAATTAAGTGCAACCGCACCCGTGGGAGTCGGCTTAGAACCTGATGCTTAACTCTAGTAATCAGTAAGCTATATTGATCAACTCTTTGTGCGCTTTGTGTCTTTGTGGTTCATTCAAGACTGATAAAAAAGGATGAACCAGTCACACGATAAACTGACGTTCCTGCCGCCTAGATGACGAAGCCGAGTGAGATGAAGCCAAGCCTGTCTTTTGTACTCATGGTTTTACCGGTGTATTGATGTTAATGTAATAGTCATTACGTTAATTATTAGTGTAATGGCTGTTACGTTAATTGTCAACCTATGAGCCGCCCCACTGAACCACAGAAGAAGCAAGAGCTTTTAGAGCAATGTCTAGCTGCTGCAATTGAAGTAGGAGCATTGGACTCCAGTATCAACGCGATCGCTAAGAGAATAGGGACTAGCGGACGAATGCTCATTTATCACTTTGGCTCTAAACAGGAATTAGAGCGACAACTCATCGGTCTTTTGGAGACTCGCTTGCGCGAAAAACTATGGTCATTTCAAGGTGTGTCACTTGAAGGGGTAGATTGCCTAGTAGAAAACCTGCTTGAAATGTGGAGGCATTTGACTTCACCAGAGATGCATGGCTTGCTGAAACTGACGATGGAGCTAAATCAACGTGCTATACAAGGCGACTCAGAAACACAAGGTTTCTTAGAACAAGAGAGTCAAAAATGGGTAGATTCTCTATCTAATCTCACAAATAACAAAACTACTGCATTATCACTATTTCACTTGTTTCAGGGTGCAATCTTGGACTTTTTGACTACGGGAAACGCACAACGTGGACAGCAAACCATTAAGGCTTTTACGGAAACTCTGCGGTAGCTTCGCCTTAAGGATTGTGTCCCTGTAAACCCAAAGGAAGATCGCGCGATCGCGTATCGTAGCAGTTTTTATTGTGAATGAACAACCTAACGTATGGTTAAACCAAGTGAGAGGAAAGAGTTCCGAAAAACTGCCGATCAATAGTGAACTACTGCCTGTATGCCTACTCGCTTCAAAAATGTAACATTAAATACAGTTTGATTGTCAATAAAGTCTTAATGTGATCATCAGCTTTTAAAAAATAGGACTGGGAATGAGTCTGCCATTGCCAGAAGTCTCTCTAGGAGATTATGTGATGGCAATAAATAATTGGATTATTCAAATGCATAGACATATCATCAATGATTCATGTTTTGTATCAGTAAAAACAACAAAATAACCTCAAAAGCCATACCCTTTTTTTGAAGAGGAATTAAATAGTTCAATTGTATTCCTTCTATGAAGTAAAAAGGAATACGCCTAATTTTTAAATATTTCTTCCAGTGTCTAAATTTTAAGGAAATAATATGACTAGAAAACGCTCATATTTTGATTTGGGTCGTACCTCTCGCCGGAAATTTATTAAATATAGTTCCCTAGCAGTTGGTGCAGGGGTGGTTGCAGCTTGTACGAGAGGAGGAGGAGGGGGTTCTGCTTCCCAAGAAGATTTAGGAGAAAATCCGATTAAAGTCGGGGTAATGTATTCTACAACCGGAAGCATTGCGATTGTGGAAAAATCTCTACAAGACTCCACATTTCTCGCCATTGATCAAATTAATAACGGAACAGGTCCTTGGCAAGATAATGGACCGGGAATTGCCGGTCGCAAAATCCAAAGAATTGTTGTTAACCCTGACTCCAATTGGGACTTGTATAACCAGATGTCAAAGCGTCTGATTGATGAGGATAATGTCAAATGTGTTTTAGGATGTTATACCTCAGCGAGTCGGAAATCGGTGCTACCGGTATTTGAAGAAAAAGATTCACTTTTGTACTATCCCGTTTATTACGAAGGCAATGAGTGCAGTTCTAATGTCTTCTATACCGGTGCTGCCCCTAACCAACAGATTACTGATTCAATTCCCTATTGTTACGAAAACTTTGGTCCCAAAGGCTTCTTCATTGGTTCCGATTACATTTACCCGAAAGAAAGCAATCGCATTGCCAAAGCAGAACTGGAAAAATTAGGTGGGCAAGTGGTTGGTGATGAGTACGCCGCACTCGGCACAACTGAATTTATCACCATTATTAATAAAATCAAACAGGCGCAACCTGACTTTGTTTTAAGTAATTTGGTTGGGGATAGTATTCCTGCTTTTTACCGTCAATATAAAAACGCTGGCATTAGTGCTGAGGATATTCCCATCATGGCCTATCCCACTACAGAAGAAGAAATTCAAGCGATGGGCGCCGAATATGCAGCTGGACATTATACCAGTTTTAACTATTTCCAAAGTGTTGATACGCCTGAAAATGAACAGTTTGTTCGTGAATTTAAAGAAATGTTTGGGAACAATCGGGTGACGAATGGGGTAATGGAAGCGGCGTATTTACAAACCTTCTTCATGGCACAAGCCATGAAAGATGTCTTGGAAGCCGGAGAAGAAATCAACACGAAAACCTTGCGAGAAGCTACCCGTGGGCAAGAATTTAACGCCCCACAAGGGAAAGTAAAAATTGACCCGGATAACTACCATACCTATCTCTACGCTCGGATCGGGCGCTGGCAAGAAGATGGACAAGCAGACATTGTCTTCTCTAGCCCGTCTGCAATTAAACCGATTCCTTGGAGTCAAACCTTATATCCAGGGCGGATGTGTGCTCATCCTAGCCCTGATGATCGCAGTGATCCGACTAAAGAAACGGGTCAAGAAAACTTAGAAACGAAGTATTTAGAAAGCTAATTCATTCCCTTTTCCCCCGATTTAGAAAATTGGGGGACTTTCAGGCTTTTCTTTGCTTATAGGGTCGTTCAAAAAGGAGATGAACTATTGCTAAACCAACTGGCATTGACATATATCTTGGCGCAAGAGAATTCAGGCTTTGAGTTGATTCCTTTACTTAATCAGTTGATTAGCGGGGTGGGAATTGTTGGGATCTTATTATTGACGGCATTAGGACTTGCCATCACTTTTGGCGTCATGGGAATTATTAATTTGGCCCATGGCGAATTCATTATGCTGGGGGCTTATACCACTTTCCTCATGCAAGACTTATTTCAGATGGATTTATTGTTAACCATTCCGTTTGCCTTTGTGGTGACAGCAGCTATTGGCGGATTAATGGAGTTAACGATTATTCGTCGTCTTCACGGTCGTCCTTTGGAAACTTTATTGGCAACGTGGGGATTAAGCATTGTCCTCCGTGGCGTGATTAAGCTCATTTTTACCGCCCAGTTGAAGTATGTGCGAGCCCCCTCCTATATATCTGGCAGCTTAACCGTGCTTACGGATGGTGCAGGGGTACCGACCGTTTCCATCTCCTACTATCGTCTTTTGATTATTGGCATCGCGATCGCGCTGCTTCTCCTCACGGCTTATCTGCTCTACGGCACGGGTTTAGGACGACAAATGCGCGCGGTGACTCAAAATCGCGATATGGCAAAATGCCTCGGCATCAACACTAACTTAGTGGATATGGCAACCTTTGCCTATGGCTGTGGCTTAGCCGGAATTGCGGGAACTGTCATTTCTGCGATTAAAACGGTTTCCCCGCCCATGGGTCAAGATTACTTGGTGGATGCTTGGATGGTAGTTGTTACCGGCGGAGTCGATAAACTGATTGGGACCTTAGCCGGTGCCTTTGTCATTGGCGAATCCAACGCCGCGATCGCGTTTTTCCTCAATGATCCCGTTGCTCGGGTGATTGTCCTGACTGCCGTCATCATTATTATCCGCTACCGCCCAGAAGGACTCTTCACTGTACAGAAACGCGGTTAATTCATCGTCATCAGTCGTTCATCGAGAAATCAGTTAATGACACAAGTACTTCCTGGCGTTCAACAACCTACATTTCCCCGTAAACTTGCGCTAGTTGTGGGAATCGGTTTTCTTCTCTTTGCTATTTTTCCCTTCCTTGCGGGTAACTTTCAAACGTCCTTAATGGCAAAACTTCTGCTGTTTTCGGCTCTTGCCATTTCGCTTGATCTCGTTTGGGGCTTTACCGGTATCCTTAGTTTTGCCCAAGGGGTCTTCTTTACCCTGGGTGGCTATGCCATGGCGTATTACCTAAAACTCAATCTTTCCGCAGACGCTAATACTTATGGAGTTGCTCTCCCTGACTTTATGGTTTGGAATGGCTTAGAACAACTCCCTTGGTTTATTGCCCCCCTGCAATACTTTCCCCTGGCGATGATTGCCATGGTCTTAATCCCGGCTGGCTTTGCTTATATTATTGGTTGGTTTATTTTTCATTCTCGGGTCAGTGGGGTTTATATCACCATTATTACCCTTGCCATCTCTTCAGCGCTGACCACTTTCTTTGTCAGTCAACAAGCCTATACGGGCGGAACCAATGGCATTACCGATGTTGCGCCCTTAAGTTTATTCGGAGCAGAAATTCCTCTCATTGGCTTGTATTGGATGAGTTTAGTCTTTACCACTGCAGTTCTCATTGGAACTTGGTGGCTAACGCAATCCAACTTTGGTCTCATTCTCCGTTCCATTAAAGAAAATGAGCGTCGTATTGCCTTTTTGGGCTATGACATTGCCAGCTACAAAATTTTCATCTGGACCTTGTCTGCCGGAATTGCCGGGATTGCAGGCGGGTTATTTGTTGCGCTCAATCAATTTATTTCTCCGGTTTATCTTGCCGTTGCCTTTGGGACACAAGTTGTCATTTGGGTGGCAATTGGCGGAAGAGGAACACTCATTGGTCCTTTTGCTGCTGCCCTTATTCTCGGACAAGTCCAGAACTATGCAGAACAAGTGACCCAAGACTGGCAACTGATCATTGGCGTTTTACTGTTAGTTGTTGTGTTATTTATTCCCAACGGCTTGATGAGCTTAGTTCCCAAAACGCTTAATTTCAGCCAAGGGACAACCAAAACTGCTTCTCCTGATTCTTCGGCTGGTTATCTCCAAGCCCAACTCATCGATTGGATAACTCCGTTACAGAACTTAGCAAAAGCAAGCCTGAAAATTTTACGCAAGAACCGTTCCCGTCGTTAAGGACTCACTCTGATGAATAACATTCTTTCTGTTAAAGATTTACAAGTTGAATTTTTTGGCTTTAAAGCCCTCAAAGGGGTTAATTTAGAGGTGGCTGACCGCGAGATTGTCACAATTATCGGTCCCAATGGGGCTGGAAAAAGTACCCTCCTTGATGCCATTGTCGGTAAATCTCCGGTTGCTGGTGGTCAGGTCAGTTACCAAGGAAAAAATATTACCAATCATCTTCCTCATGAAATCGCCCGGATGGGAATTGGTCGCAAATTCCAAAATCCCAACGTTTACAATGAATTAACCGTTTTTGAGAATCTTTTATTGGCACTCAAAGGGTCTCACGGCATTTTTGCGTCTATCACGTCTAAATTAACCCGCATGAAGCGCCATAAAATCACCTCGGTTCTCGAACGAATTGGCCTTATGGAGTATGCCGGAACCAAAGTGTCTTCTCTCTCTCATGGACAAAAACAGTGGGTAGAAATTGGCATGGTTCTAGCCCAAGATCCGGCTGTGGTTTTACTCGATGAACCCACTGCTGGGATGACCCCAGAAGAAACCCATGCTACTGGAGAAATTATTAAAGCAATGTCTGAATTTCATGCGGTGGTCGTTATTGAGCATGACATGGAATTTGTGAAACAAATTGCACAGCGCATTGTGGTCCTTCACCAAGGACAAACCTTAGCCGAAGGAAGCGTAGAAGAAGTACAAAATAATCCCAGAGTTGTGGAGGTTTATCTCGGTCGTGAAAAAATCGATGTCGCTGCTTGAACTGTCTAATGTTACCGCAGGCTATGGACAAACCCCAGTTTTGTTTGATATATCCATGACGGTAAACAAAGGGGACTTAGTTTGCTTACTGGGGCGAAATGGCGTAGGAAAAACCACTCTTTTGCGCAGTATTATTGGCTTAAATACTCTTAGCAAAGGGAGCATGATTTTTGATGCTGATGATATTAGCAAAACGCCCACATATAAGAGAGCGCAATATGGGATTGCTTATATTCCTCAAGGACGGGAAATTATCCCCTATTTATCGGTTTTAGATAATCTGAAACTGGGTTTTGCTGCCAGTGGTGCGAAAAGCAAAAAAATTCCGGAAGAAATTTTTGAATTCTTCCCGATGTTAAAAGAACATTTATCCCGTCAGGGTGGCTTACTGAGCGGCGGACAACAACAACAACTGGCGATTGCCAGAGGGTTAATGTGTAATCCGAAACTAATGCTATTAGATGAACCAACTGAGGGCATTCAACCTTCAATTGTGCAAGAAATTGAAGAGACACTAAAACGAATCAATAAAGAAAAAGGAATTACTGTTTTAGTGGTTGAACAAAAAATTGACTTTGCGCGCCAACTGGCAAGAAAGTTTTTTATTATGGATAAAGGGGCAATTGTTGCCCGAGGACAAACAGAAGACTTAACGGATTCTGTGGTGCATCAATATTTGGCTGTTTAAAGAAGACTAAATTTAACATTAGAGCAAGGACAAAGGTGAACGTTGGTTTGCCTTTATTTTTTATGCCGAAAAATAACTAAGAAAAAATACTATTTTTTGTATATGACATAACATTTTTTCTCCGTTTAAAGATGTCAAGATTTAGTTCAGTAAAAATACAAAATATTTTCTCATATACTCAATTATTTGAGTCAATTAATGAGATTAAATTGAATCATTTTGTGGAGTAAAAAACAGTGCCAGAAACACTTTTTAAGGTAGATTTAACCAAACCCATGCGTGATCAGGAAATGCCTGGACATAATCGGTGGCATCCTGATATTCCGCCTGTTGCTTCAGTCAAACCTGGGTCGGTTTTTCGCATTGAATGTAAAGATTGGACCGATGGACAAATTAAAAATGATGATAACCCCAATGATATTCGCGATGTTGACTTGAGTGTGGTTCATGTTCTCAGTGGACCGATTGAAGTGGAAGGGGCAAAACCGGGGGATATCTTAGTGGTTGACATTCTGGATATCGGGGCATTACCAGGTGACGAATGGGGATTTACCGGGATTTTTGCCAAAGAAAATGGTGGGGGCTTTCTAACGGAACATTTTCCCAAAGCCAATAAAGCGATTTGGGATTTTCAAGGCATTTATACGCAATCCCGACATATTCCTGGTGTCCGCTTTGCTGGGATTACTCACCCCGGTTTAATTGGCTGTGCGCCATCTCATGAGTTATTGGCGAAGTGGAATAAACGGGAACGGGAGTTAGTCTCGAGTGATCCCAATCGTGTGCCACCGTTAGCGACGTTACCGAATCCAGAAAATGCCGTTTTAGGCACCTTAAAAGGGTCCGCGTTTGAAGAAGCAGCAGCAGAAGCAGCGCGAACCGTTCCGCCACGGGAACATGGCGGGAACTGCGATATTAAGAACTTATCGCGCGGATCAAAAATTTATTTCCCCGTGTATGTAGATGGGGCAAAACTTTCTATGGGAGATATTCACTTCTCCCAAGGGGATGGGGAGATTACCTTCTGCGGCGCGATCGAGATGTCAGGTTATATCGACCTCCATGTGGATATTATCAAAGGGGGTGTGGATAAATATGGGATGGTGAACCCCATCTTTAAACCGGGTCCCGTTGAACCTCGTTATTCAGAATATCTCGTCTTTGAAGGCATTTCCGTCGATGAATTTGAAGGGAAACAATATTATATGGATGCCCACATTGCTTACCGACGCGCTTGTTTAAATGCCATTGAATATCTGAAAAAGTTTGGCTTCACCGGGGAACAGGCTTATCTCTTACTCAGTTGTGCGCCCGTAGAAGGTCGTGTTAGTGGAATTGTAGATATTCCGAATGTCTGCTGTACCGTTGCCATTCCCACCGAGATTTTTGATCAAGATATTGTACCAGTATAGAGGAGATGAAACTGAATGCCGTTATATGAGTTTGAATGTGAGACTTGCGGTGTTTTTGAAGCGTGGCGTACCATTGCGCTTCGAGATTCTGCCCCGAATTGTCCCACTTGTGATGGGAAAAGCCAACGCATTTTTTCGGTTCCCCACTTTAATCTCAGTTCTGGTGGCGCTTTCTTGAAAGCCAGACAAACCAGTGAACCGAAATTAGAAAAACGAGAGAAAGAACCCTCGCAACCCAGCTACCAAAGCCATAAGCGCGTAGAGCTTGGCTCGTGTCGAAGACATCGGCCTTGGATGATTGGTCATTAGTAGTACGTACGGTTAATGCCCTCAAACGATTAAGGTTGGGGGCTAAAATCAATCAAATTAGAAACTGTTTAAGATCTGATCTCAATCATTCAGAATTGAACGTAGAGGGTCAAAACTATAACGAATTAACCCGGTCTGATTTTCCCGCTGATTGTCACCCCGTGAGCTGACTAATTCAAGGAACCCTATTCGGTGTAAACTTTTTTCCTGAAGCAGAAAACGAATCAATCTTATTCAAGCGCGATCGCGCCTTTTATTTACTGTTCATATTTTTTTCGATCAATTCGTTATGCTTTAGGAAGGTTAGAATTAAATGTTATTTAAAGATGAGTAACAAGCTAAGCAAGAAGCTAAGCAAGAAGCAAAAAACTAAAACAATTGGTGAACGTTTAGCAGAGGAAGAGATTATCTTTGGCGAAGGAGATATTAATTTATCAGAACGTGAAACGCGCAAAGCAAATGCTCATAAAGCGGAAAAAAAAACGTCATCGATCTGATTAATGTGAATGGATCAATTAGCATTAATAGACGCTGGTCCGTTAATTTCCTTTTATAACAAGCGCGAAAAATATCAAAAGCAGATT
>JAAANX010000157.1 GCA_009909085.1 Cyanobacteria bacterium GSL.Bin1
TTAAGATTTGACTGTTTGAGATTGGCAGACTCTAGATTGACTCCAGCTAAGTTTGCGCCTTCCAAGTTGGCAGCAACATAGGATTTCTTGTAGCCATCTTTAGTTATGAGTAAGTTTCGCACCGCCGGTTGATCTAATAGGGTTTTGCCGACTCTCACTTGGTCAAGCTGATCTGCACCTTGCCAGCAAGTCCGAATCAAGCTTTTAGCACGTAGATCAGTATTTTTCAGTTGAGCTTGCGTGAAAGTGGCATCCGTTAAATCAGCTTTGTAAAACGAAGTGCCAACTAGCGTGGCAAAAGCAACAGCAATCTTACAAACCCAGGCATCTCGCTCATTTCCTTTTATAGATCGCCAGGCAAGATAAGCACTCAGCACAGTAAGTGCGACTATGATGAAAACTGTTCCTGCAGCTACTACTGAAACTACTTGCTCTAGGATAATTGCATATGGAACGGCTACTGTTAGTGCTCCTACAACTATAATTATTGCTACTGCTATTGCAGACATTTTTCCTGCAACAGCAATTGCTCCTGCAACCGTAGTAGTGACTGCAAATGCGGTTCCTATTGCAAATAGAATTGTAACTATTATTACAAATGTAACCATAATTGTACCTGCTACTGCAAATGCCAGTCCTTTTGTGAGTGTTTCTGCAAATGTGATGGCTCCTGCAAATGTCGCTACAACTAGTGTTATGACTATTTCTATTCCCAAAGCAGCAACTAATCCTTGCCGAATAGTAAAGACAAGCACTACTCCCCAAATTAAGATAAAAATACTAGCAGCTATTATTTGTTCAAGACTCGTTAAACTAACACCATCAAAGGTTCCGAAGTGCACTGCCGTTGATCCAGCAAAACCTGCTAGTATTCCAATCAATAATGAGATAGCTATAATAACTGCAGTTAATATTATTACCCAGCGTTTTGGTAACCCGGCTTTTGCCTGACTAAAGTTTGTTCCTTTTAGCGTCGCTTTCCGAAAATTTGTCCCCCGAATATCTGCTTCGCTAAAATCTGCCCCCGATAAATCTGCTCCCTTGAAGGATTCTCCTTGCAGATTGACCCGTTGGAAGTTACGTTCGCCATTGCTGTAGCGTTGCAGTACTTCTTTGGCTTTCATTGCTCTAAAATCTTTAAAGGACCAAAGTGGCTCAAAATTCAATATATAGCCATAATATTACAAAGAAATAGAGTTATACACTCAATTCAAATGAGTCAAGAACAACACTCGTCTGCACAAGCGGTTTTAGATTTTTGGTTTGGTTCTCCCGAAGATGAAAATTATGGCAAGCCACGTCAGGAATGGTTCACGAAAGACCCTGACTTTGACGCAGCGGTCCGATCGCGCTTTCTCTCACTGTATCAACAGGCAGCTAAAGGAGAACTCAATGCCTGGAAAAATTCACCAGAAACCTGTTTAGCGTTGATTATTCTGCTCGATCAATTTCCCCGCAATTTATTTCGGGGGGATCCGAGGATGTTTCAAACGGATGAACAAGCCTTAGTCTTAGCCAAATATGCCCTCAAACATGACTATGATCGACAACTGCTCAATGTCCAACGGTGGTTCATTTATCTCCCGTTTGAACACAGCGAAGATTTAGAAATGCAATACCGAGCGCTGAGTCTCTTTTCTCGCTTAAGAAATGACCCCGATAGTGCGACTGCGATTGATTATGCTGAGCGTCATCTCAAAGCGATTGAAAAGTTTGGACGCTTTCCCCATCGCAATGAAATTTTAGGGCGAGAAAGTACCCCGGAAGAAATTGCTTTTTTACAAAAACCCGGCTCATCTTTTTGAACCTGACTAAAACTCGGTAAGTCGCACGGTAAGATAGGGGGATGTAAACCCTTATCCTGTAACGATTATGTTCATTGCAGCGTTATATTTAGCCTTAGGTGGACTCTATTTACTAGTGATTCCCGGTATGACTTACTTCTATCTGCAGCAACGGTGGTATGTTGCAGGTTCTTGGGAGCGGACATTCATGTACTTCCTGGTGTTTTTCTTCTTTCCGGGGTTACTGTTATTAAGTCCATTTCTCAATTTTCGTCCCAAACGTCGAGAAGTTAAAAGTTAAGCAATTCCCCCAGCTATGGGGGCGAGGAGTTACATCTTATGCGACGAGTAGACGCGATCGCGATTACCTTTGGGGTGTTCATCGCCGGTGGAGTCGCCTATTTGCTACTGCGAGTTTTTGGCTTAAGTTCGCAAAATGCCGGGGTCTGGAGTCAAGCTTTGCTGGTAGCTGGTTTAATCGGTTGGGTCAGTACCTATCTCTTTCGGGTGTTTACCCAAGATATGACCTATAATAAACAACTCCAAGACTATGAAGAAGCAGTGCTGCAAAAACGCTTAGAGGAAATGACCCCAGAAGAGTTGGCGCAACTGCAAAAAGAAGTGGAAGAAGAGAAAGCCGCTGAATCTTCCACGACTCAACAATCAGAAAATAAGAACGAACAATGAACACGGTTTCCCAATGTTTCGAGAATCTCCGCCAAGCCGGAAAATGCGCCTTAATTCCGTTTCTCACCGCCGGCGATCCGGATTTAGACACAACCATCAAAGCTTTAGAAATTCTGGATCGCGCAGGGGCAGATTTAATTGAGTTAGGGGTTCCTTATTCTGATCCGCTTGCGGATGGACCGGTGATTCAAGCTGCTGCTACTCGTGCCCTGAGACGAGGGGTGAAATTGGGAAATGTCTTGGACGTGGTGGAAACGGTGCGAGACAAGTTACAAGCGCCAATTGTCTTGTTTTCTTACTACAACCCGATTTACCATCAAGGAATTGATCGGTTTTTAAGTCGGATCGCGCAAGCAGGGGTGAAAGGATTAGTAATTCCCGATATTCCTTTAGAAGAAGCAGAAACTGTTCTGAAGCCGGCTCAAGCCTATGGTATTGAAGTAACCTTGTTAGTGGCACCGACTTCTCCAAAAGCGCGAATCAGCGCGATCGCGCAACAATCTCAGGGATTTATTTATTTAGTCAGTGTCACTGGTGTCACGGGAACCCGCACGGAAGTGGGAGCGAGAGTTAAAGAATTATTACCCTTATTACGCAGTGTCACTGATAAACCGGTTTGCGTTGGCTTTGGGGTTTCCCAACCCGAACATGCCAAACAAATTCGGGAATGGGGGGCGGATGGTGTAATTGCTGGTAGTGCCTTTGTCCGTCGTTTAGCGGAAGCAGTATCTCCAGAAGCAGGATTAGCAGAGTTAGAAACCTTTTGTCGTAGCCTCAAAGCAGCGATTTAGTTTAGTCGTTGCATAGATGAAGGGAGAGGAAGAAGTGAATTGCTTAATTGCGACCCATCACAATATTAATGAAGGCGCTAGCATTAATATAAACCATCAGAAATCACTAGGGTTTTTAAGAATCTAGTTATTTTTTCTGACGAATCTGTTCTAATAAGGCATAAAAGGGATCCCATTCATTATCTAAACTAATCGGTTCCCAAACCGATTCAATCACAGGGCGTAACAAAGCCGTTTGTGGATTCTTAGCTTGCAGACGTAACCCTACTTGTTGCAGTTCATCATCATCGCATTGCTTTAATAATCGCTGATAAATCGTTTGCCAGTTTTCCCAGAGAGTTGACTGTTCCTGTAATTGTTGAATGAACGCTGCATTTTCTAGAATCAGGTCTGGGTATTCTCGCCACTGCGGACTAAACCAATTCCCGAGTTCAGCAAAAAAGCGATGATAAGGCACTTGGGAATCCCGCAATAAATTGACAGTTGTTTCTACCAAAGTTTGGGCATCGGTTGGGGAGAGAGCAACAAAGCCTAACTTTTCTGCCATTAATTGACGATAAGTGGCTTCATAATGGCTTTCAAAATTAGCTAAACCGAGATCTAAATCCTTTTGTGCCATGACTAGACTTAGGGGACGCTGTAACCGTTCTAAATTCCAGCGACAGATTCGCGCTTGATTCCCATAACAATAAAGACCCGAATAATCGAAATAAGCAGCGGTAAAAGCGGGATTATAGGTAGGAATAAAAGCGTAAGGACCATAATCAAAGCTTTCTCCAGTAATCGACATATTATCAGTATTGAGGACGCCATGACAGAAGCCCGCCACCATCCATTGCGCCACCAACTCTGCAACTCGCTGCACTAACTCCGCATAAAATTCCGCATAGGAATCAGCAGAGGTTTTTAAGTGGGAATAATATTGTTCAATGACGTGATTCAGCAATCGCTGAATTAAATCCGGACGCTGTAAGTAGTTTAAGCGCTCAAAGGTGCCGAAGCGAATATGGGAATGACTCATGCGGATCATCACCGAAGCACGAGTCGGAGAGGGTTCATCATTGCGCCACAGTAACTCGCCGGTTTCAATCAGACTTAAACAACGAGAGGTGCGCACTCCCAATTGATGCAACGCTTCAGCCGCTAACACTTCTCGCACGCCTCCCTTTAAAGTCAGTCGTCCATCGGCATTGCGAGAATAAGGGGTTTGCCCCGATCCTTTCGTACCAAAATCATAAAGTCGTTCATCTTGTCCACGAATTTGTCCATAAATAAAACCCCGTCCATCACCTAGAAAGGGATTATAATTGCCAAATTGATAGCCATGATAGCGTAGGGCGAGAAACGGGCGGACACTTTGGAATTGTCCAAAGGCTTCAATGAAATGCTCATCATTGACTTGCGCCGGATCTAAATTTAGAAGCGGAAGCAAATCATCATTGCGAAAGCGGAGAAAATGTTGCGGAAATTCTGCTGCAGCAACACGATCATAATAGTCTTCACCGAGAGTTTCTAGTGCTGTTTCGTAGGCTAAGTTGAGGAAAGGGTTATGAGTCGCCACGTTCATTTTTCTTTTTCAGGATACCGCAACTTCTAACATTTCTTCTGGGGTGAGATGAGAATAAATTACTTCGCCATCGCGAAACCAGACAATTCGCTTGCTTTGACGAGCAACATCGACTTCGTGGGTAACCATCACCACAGTAATTCCGCTATCGTGAAGTTCTTGGAAAATGTCTAACACTTCTTTCACGGTGCGGGAGTCTAAAGCACCTGTGGGTTCATCTGCAAGCAATAAACGGGGATTATTAACGATCGCGCGAGCAATAGCAACCCGTTGTTGTTGTCCCCCTGAAAGTTGATTGGGTTTATTCTGTAAACGACTCCCCAGCCCCACTTTTTCTAACGCTGCAACCGCTCGGTCTTTACGATCTTGGGGGGAAACCCCAGCATAAATCATCGGTAAAATCACATTATCTGCTGCGGTGAGGTGAGGGAGCAAGTGAAACTGTTGAAACACAAACCCAATTTTCCGGTTCCGAATCTCGGCTAAGGTGGCATTGGGCAACTGGGACACATTTTGGTTATCGAGGTAATAGCGTCCACTCGTCGGACGATCTAAACAGCCAATCACATTCATCGCTGTTGATTTACCGGAACCTGACGCGCCCATGATGGCACAATACTCTCCCTCTTCAATCGTGAGATTGATATGATTGAGAGCATGAACAGCCGTGTTGGCAGTGCCATAGACTTTAGAAATATCTTCGAGGCGAATCAGCGTTGAATTCATAAGTGGTGATCGGTCATTTGGGGGTTTGGCGAGACTTCGATGTGAGCTCAGTCGAACGCTCACCTGAGCTGCAGTCAGCACAGGCAAGGGGCTGTGTGCCGCTGACTTAAATCTTAACTACAATTGCTCAGAACTATATCGATCATAGGAAAGACTTTGATTGGTCTTGTTAGTATGAATCGATTCATAACTCTCACTTGAGACGGTATCGTGCTAATGGCAGATTCATGCTTCTGAGGGAAGTGATTAACGGTTAGCTAACGATAGATTGACTATTGAAAGCAATTATCATATCAGGAGGTCGTTACCAGGCTTATGATACGACAAAACGACTCCAATCTTCAGCAACCACTTTATCCAGAAGAAGTTCCCTCCGAACAATGGGAAGAGAACAAAAGAATTGTCGACAACGACCAGGATGTCGGCATCAACCCTGGCGATTATGCTGATGAATCGAAAACTGTAGGAGAAAAGGCTCGCCAAGTCGCCGTAAATACTGCTGATCTAACTGGTGAACACGTGGTTATTCCTACCTATTTTATTTTTGAAGATCAAGAGGATGGACACCAAGAAGCCTTGCATCATGTCAGAGATGCTGAGGAAATCTCCGATCTCATCCGCCAGATGCGCTTTGACGAGGAAGGGAACCGTCAGTGGTGGTAAGGTTGATTGAACTTAATTCAGCAAGCCCTACTGAGATAGAACTGCTCTTTAAAATAGCATTCAACCCTTTTTCAACAGGAAATTTTGCTTTAATGTAGTATCTTTCTAGTCAGGGCTTAGCAGCGCGATCGCGCATTGTTTTCCTTCTGACTATTGTAATTGAACCATCATGGGGACGAATTGACATCGGAGATTGCTGGGTCTACTTTAGGATAGCAAAAGGATATCCTTACCTTTGGCCCCTTAATGTTTAATTACAGTTTACCTTCTGCGGTGCAACTTCTTTCAGTCCCCTCTTCAATTGAGTTAGTACAAAAAATACAGTACAAAGCTGTCTTTACTTCGTTACAAACTGACCCTTTTTCAATTGCTTACACCAGTCAAGGAGAAGGTGATCCACCACTGGTTCTTCTTCACGGGTTTGATAGTTCCCAATTAGAATTTCGCTTTCTTTGTCCTGAACTGACTGCTGATCGGCAAACTTGGACAATTGATCTGCCTGGATTGGGATTTAGCCTCCGTCCTACGAAAGTTTCTGTTAATCCCTTGACCATTAAAACAGCATTGTATGCTTTTTGGAAAAGTGCAATTTTTCGACCTATGGTGCTGATTGGGGCATCAATGGGCGGTGCAGTTGCTATTGACTTTACCTTAACTTATCCCGACATTGTGGAAAAACTGGTGCTCATTGATAGCACTGGCTATACGAATGCCCCAGCGTTTGTCCAATTTCTCGTTCCGCCCTTAGATCACCTCGGAGTTGCCTACTTGCGATGGCGAAAATTATTAGCCATCCAACTCAGTCAGCTATCGGGGGCTGATGCCAGTTGGCTTGACTTATTGCATTGTGCCACCTTACATCAAGAAATGCCGGGATGGCAAGAAAGTCTGCTTGAATTTAACAAAAGTGGCGGATATAACTTTCTACCGGTTCGCATGGCAGATATCAATCAACAAACTTTGATTCTCTGGGGTGAACACGATCAAGTTTTAGGGATAGAGGATGCTAGCAAGTTCGCCAAGTCAATCATCAATTCTCAATTGGTTTGGATCGCTAATTCAGGGCACGCTCCTCACATTGAACAACCCCAGGTCACAGCGCAGCAGATTCTTTCCTTTAGCGCTGTTTAGCTAGCAGAGAAGGATTGGTAAAAGCAATCATTACCAATTATTTAGAAGGAGAGGTTGTCGCGATCGCGAGTTTGACCCCTTCCACCTGTCGTAATTGATCCATAACGTTGACTACATCGCCATGAGAAACTGCTTTGTCTGCGTTGACAATGACAATGGTTTCTTGACTGTTTTGACTAATTTTTTTTACTTCTGGGACTAAATTTTGGATAGAAACTTCTTCCTGATTGAGAGCAATTTTTCCATTGTCTTGAATAGTGACAGTTACTTCTGTTTTTGACTGTTGTTGGGCTGTAGTTGCTTGCGGTAAATCAACGGGTAAGCCCTCTGACCGCGTTAAAAATAACGTAGAAATAATAAAGAACGCCAAGATTGAAAAAATGACATCAATCATCGGCACAATATTAATTTCTAAATTCTTTTCCGGCTCATTAGGAATTTGCATATCTGGGCTTTCCTCCTCTTTCGTAATGACGACGATACAGTAATTCTAATTGACCGCCATATTCCTGAATTAAAGCTAACTGTCGCTGATAAAATCCTCGGAATAAGTTAGCAAATAAAAGGGTAAAAATTGCTACAACTAATCCCATTACGGTTGAAACCAGGGCTTCGCTAATCCCCCCTGTCACTGCTGTCGTACTTTCGCCCCCGATTTCGCCAATCTGCAAATTAGAAAAAGCCGTGATTAAACCTAAAATCGTTCCTAATAGTCCTAGTAGGGGTGCAATACTAATAATCGTGTCAAAAACTGTAGAAGCCCGCTTTAAAGTGGGGATTTCGGCTTGAGCGGCACTTTCTAAGGCTAAGCGAAATTCCTCAGGGGTGGGTTTTTCTAATTCCAAAGCTTCCAGGAAAATCCGAGCAATGGGTAAGTCGCCATGATTGCGCAAACGTTGTAATGCTAAATTGGGCTCATCTTGATAAACGCGCAGAATATCTCGTACCAGTCGGGGTTGACGGCGGTTAATGCGTAGCCAAAAGACGATTCGCTCGATAATGAGGGCAAGAGAAAGAATGGAAAAGCCAAGTAAGGGATAGCTAACAACGCCTCCTGCCGTGAAAAAGTTATTAATATCCATGATGGTGGTTAAGGTGCTCTCTCCGATTAAGTTGCTAAGATTTTGCAATACCTAGGTGAGTATAGTAAGCAACTTTTAGATCAAAAAGCAAGCCCTCTCTTGAATTTGTTGGGACAATCCTGAAGCTGATTAATCAGGAGCTTTGGCAAATCAGCATTTCATTGAATCCGCTGTATCTATCCCCCTTGAAGTTGTGATTAGTTGGTTTAAGTTAGCTTATTAAATTAAAAATTTTATCAATAAATAGGATAAGGTTTCTCCGATCAGAGCCAGGGTCACTGTTTGTGATTTATATCATGTTAAAGTCTGACTCTGAGCAAAGAGTTAGTCCAGAATATCTTTTAAGAGTTTGTACACGGGTTGGAAGTTAGACCCAAACACAAAAAAACACATCATTTTTACTGATCAGAATGGAATCGGTCGTGTGAAATTGGTTGGCAGTAGAGACATCTATTGTCAATGCTTGGGCTTGATCCACTCTTGCGATAACGGTGGCTCCCTTACCGGTGGCTCCTGATCAAACCGATACCATCCTTGTTGCTTCATTCGCAACTGTTGATAGTATGTCTTAAAATCATGTGTGTTAGCCCTCATTTTCTCTACCGACTTTGGCTGAGCGATGTCTTCTCGCCAGGCTTTTTTCTCCACTGTTCCCAGGACAAGATAGTCATTACCAATTGCAGATGGATCTCGTTCCATGAATAAAGCTGTTAACAAATGCTCGACTTCATGCTTGTGCGCGATCAGCAAATCACAATCACCGCAATAGCGACAAGTATAATTCAAAGCAACAAGGTGCAGCGGATCAATATGGATTAGCAACGGAACCTTACGCTGCCCTGTTTTCTTTTCACAGAAAGGACACCGTGACATGCGCTCATCAGGATACGGATTGAAAACAAAATTATACGCAGAAGGCATGCCACCAAACTGAAACTTCTTCGTTTTTGACATTACTCACCTCAAATCATCGGTTGTTTGTACCCGTTAACGCTTCTGAAAGCTCAACAGCCACTTCAATACCCACTCACCAGAAAACAAGTCAATTTTACTAGATATTTGCCCACCTAACGTTTGAACTCACTGGTTTTTACAAAGCGCAGCGGAGTAAAAATCCAGTGCAGTGATTTGTTATGTGCTTTCATTCTTTTTTAACTTTTGGCAATCCTAGCTCTGTTCTTAACCTATTCCTTATCAAGATATTTAAATCTGTCATTAATTTAAGCCACTCAGGATTTTTCGGTTGAGTTGTAATTAAATTTGTAATTTTTTCAATCAACTCAATTTCATCATCATAACCGTATAAATAAAACGATACCTGTATATCATTAAAGCCATCCAGAGACTTAGTTTAAGGAATTGAAGAGTTTTTGACTCAATTTAGCGGTAGAAGAAAATGTAGCTGCGTTTACCCAGAATCAAGCTTTAATTGCGATTTTCCTATATCCTAAGCATTAAGGAAGGAGCTAATTCACTATGAATGCCATCAAAATTCCGACAGGGTTTAAGGTAACACCTGAACAGTTTGATGAACTTGCGGTTTCTAACAGTGAGGTTCGTATGGAGTTGACAGCAGAAGGAGAACTGATTGTTATGCCGCCCACTGGAGGAACAGCCGGGAGAAAAAACTTTAAGTTAAATGTCCTGTTTGGCGTTTGGGTGGAACAAGACGGAACAGGAGTCGGTTTCGACTCATCAACAATTTTTGTTCTTCCTAGCGGGGCGAGACGGTCTCCCGATGTGGCTTGGGTGAGATGGGAGCGTTGGAATGCTCTAACTTCAGAACAACAAGACGGCTTTCCGCACATTGCGCCTGATTTTGTAATTGAGTTAGTCAGTCCGAGCGATTTGAAGTCTCAGCGCTACGAAGACTTGCAACAAAAGATGCAGGAATATCTAGACAATGGCGTGAGATTGGGATGGCTAATTGAACCAAACACGAAAACCGTAGAAATTTATCGTCTCGGGAAAACGGTTGAGATTCTGCAAAGCCCAAAAACACTAATGGGAGAAGATGTATTACCTGGCTTTACACTTGAGCTAGAGCCGATCTGGAGCTGAAACGTTTTAGAATTACTTCCAAGTCAAGTGTTTCCCCATTCATTAGAACTTTGTGGAATCCAAACACTTATTTTTAGGTCTAACTAAAGTTGGCTTGAGAACTGGTAACTGGTCAATCCTTCTCGTTTAAAGGTGGTGCTCATTGGTGGAAGTAGGGAAAAGGACCAAAGGACAGTGGGAAAGATGATTTCTAATGTTCCTTGTTCCTTTCCCCTTGTATTTTAGACTTAGGATCTTAAATCCTGTGACGAATGACTAAGAACCAATAACAAACTTATGACTATTGAAAAGACGAGTTCTGACCTTTCTCTCTCCCGTTGGCGCGGGGGAAGTTTTGTGTATCGGTTAGTGGGGTTATTTTCCCCGTGGCGGGAGGGGAGTTATCTGTTGCAATGGGCGGAACCACTGGGTATGGTAATCATGGGGTTAGTATTGGCATTAGCCCCTTTTGTCTCTTCAACATTGGTGGGAGTATTGCTCATTGCAGGGGCTGGATATTGGGGAATTTTAACCCTATCCGAACGTAATATTATTGGTTTAACTCCCATTCATCTTTTGGTTTTGTTGTATTGGGGAATCGCGACGGTAGCAGTTGCTTTCTCTCCGGTGAAAGCCGAAGCGTTTAGCGGTTGGGTAAAGTTAACCCTCTATTTATTATGGTTTGCTCTCTCGGCGCGGGTGTTAAGATTGCCTTCCCTTCGCAATTGGACGATCGCGCTGTATCTGTTAGTTTCCCTGGTCATCAGTGTCTATGGCATTCGGCAAGAAATTTTTGGCGTGGAACAACTGGCGACTTGGAATGATCCGGAGTCGGAATTAGCTGAAGCAACCCGGGCTTACAGTTATTTAGGCAATCCCAACTTACTGGCTGGCTATTTACTCAGCGCGATCGCGCTATCTCTCTCCGCACTCTGGGTTTGGCAGACTTGGCTGCAAAAAGGCGTTGCCCTCACGGCTTTATTAGCCAATACCTACTGTCTCTATGCAACGGACTCTCGTGGCGGCTGGATTGCAATGGTCGGGCTATTAACGATTTATCTCTTACTCCTCTATTACTGGTATCGCGATACCTTACCGCAGTTTTGGCGAATCTGGTTACTGCCGTTAGTCTTTGCCTTTTTCGTGGGCTTAATCTTAGCAGCAATTACCTTCGTGGAACCGTTGCGACTGCGAGTGATGAGCATTTTTGCCGGACGAGAAGACAGCAGCAATAATTTCCGATTAACGGTTTGGTATGCCGTCTTGGAGATGATTCGCGATCGTCCTGGGCTGGGAATTGGACCCGGAAATGAGGCTTTTAACGCGGTTTATCCCCTTTATCAACGCCCAAACTATACGGCTTTGAGTGCCTATTCCATTTACTTGGAAATTATCGTGGAAACGGGCTTGATCGGCTTTAGCGTGTTTTTAGGGTTACTGGGAACCCTTGCCTATCACGGTTGGCAAAAAATCAGGTCTTTGCGGGCAATTGGCGAACGAGAAGGCTTTTGGGTCATTGGCGCGATCGCTGCAATCGCCGGAATGTTAACCCACGGTTTAGTGGATACCGTATGGTATCGCCCCGAAATTAGCACCCTTTGGTGGTTAATGGTGGCTTTAGTCGCTAGCTATTATCCGCAAATTGATTCTGCTGATAACAACTAATTATGCTCATTGAGTCTGTAATACTTCATGCAGATTAACGACCTTGCCAATTACAGCGATCGCGGGTGCAGAAAAATTTTCTTTTTCCTTTTGCTCAATAATGGTATCGAGAGAACCAATGAGGTCTTGTTGTTCCGCACAAGTTCCCCAACGAATCAAAGCAATGGGAGTCTCACCACTTAAGCCAGCACTCTTTAATTGTTCAATAATATGGCTGAGATTCTGAACCCCCATATAAATTACAATGGTTTCCGAACCGTGCGCGATCGCGTGCCAATTGACTTGAGGACGATATTTTCCTACTGATTCATGTCCAGTGACAAAAGTGACTGAGGAACTCATATCGCGATGGGTTAAGGGAATACCCGCATAAGCTGGTGCGGCAACACCAGAGGTAATTCCGGGGACTACTTCTACCGGAACACCAGCAGCGATTAAATCGCCCATTTCTTCGCCCCCACGC
The DNA here is from genome assembly GCA_009909085.1 of Cyanobacteria bacterium GSL.Bin1. Classification (NCBI taxonomy): domain Bacteria; kingdom Bacillati; phylum Cyanobacteriota; species Cyanobacteria bacterium GSL.Bin1. The sequence goes on from JAAANX010000157.1 coordinate 12,600, forward strand.
CCAAATACGAAGGGATCCCCTCCTTTAAGGCGCACAACAATCGCATTGGTCTGTGCTTTTTCAATCAGAAGCTGGGTGGTTTCGGATTGTAACTTGGAATGTCGTCCCCGTCGCTTCCCTGCATTAATTTTTTCCGCTTGGGGATTAATCATGCCTAAAATAGCGCTACTAACCAAAGCATCATAAATGACAACATCGGCATGTTCGAGAAGGGTTTTGCCTTTGAGAGTAAATAATCCGGGATCCCCGGGTCCAGCGCCAACTAAATAGACTTTACCAAGCGGTTGTTGATGGGTCATACAATCATTTCTTTAATAATGAGATCAGCAAGGGGGAGGTGACGACTTAAGGGGCGTCCAAACTGTAACTGAACTTGTGGCAATTGGGCTTGTAGGGTGTCAACCTGCTGCGCGATCGCGTCAGTAATGCCACCAGGAAACAGAAAATAAGGCACAATTTCAATCGCCAGTATCCCTGAGCGCACTAAGCTCGTCACTTGTTCGCTCAACGTCGGAGAAACTGACCAATAGGCGGGTTTGAGTCCTACTTGTTGCGCCAAGCGTTCCAGCGGCTGATTGCCCCCTGGGCGACGACTCCCATGCGAAATTATTATTTTAGCGGAGTGGGTCGCATCTGAGAAGGCAGCCTGCAATTGTTTTGCCATTAAAGGGGATTGTCCCAAATAAGGCTTAAGGGTAATCCGCATTTGATGACCGACTGCTTGCTGGGCAATTTTGACCGCTTCGGGAATATCTTCTCGGACGTGAACCCCTGGTAGGAGAAAAAGGGGAAGGACTTGTAATTCTGTGATGCCTTTTGGTGCGAGTTGCTGGCTTAATTGCGCGATCGCGTTCTCTAATGACAACGGGGCTAACTCTAAAGCGGCTGTATACACAGGCGGCTGAGGAGGCTTCGTTAAAACCGCTGTTCGGATTCCCGGCTGTGCTGAAATCACAAATTCTTCAGCAAGTTGATGTTGGATCTGTTCGGCTAATCGATCCATTTCTTGCTGGGGGCGCGGGTCGCGACTCCCATGATAGACCAAAAGGTAAGCAGTTTTTTCTAACAACGGCTATAAATTGCAACTAAACTTAACGTCTAGTTTTATGATAACGAGCCAATCATTAAGATTTTGTATCATTTGCACCGACGAGTAGGCTATCAAATTTGTTTTGAGGCATAAGTGTCACCCTCTCGCCCCTTCTCCCTTGTCCCACCTCGACCCATCCTTTCAGAACTAACGGACGACTAAGGCGCTAACCGTTCTCGCAGCCAACTGCCATCCCCTTGTTGACGATAGCGTAACCGATCATGGAGGCGGTTGGGGCGACCTTGCCAAAATTCGATTTCCGTTGGAATCAGACGATACCCTCCCCAATTGGGTGGCTTGGGAATGGTTTCTTCCTCGTATTTGGGTTCCAATTCGGCAATTTTGTCTTCTATTACTACCCGTGAGGAAATCACCTGACTTTGCGGAGAAGCCCATGCCCCTAAGCGTGAACCAAGAGGACGGCTGGCAAAATACTCTTCAGACTCTTGCTTTGATACTTTTTCTACGCGCCCATCAATGCGCACTTGTCGTTCTAATTCCGCCCACCAGAACACTAAAGAAGCCCAAGGATTATCGGCTAATTGTTGCCCTTTCTGGCTGGCATAGTTGGTATAAAACACAAACCCATCTTCATCAAAGCCTTTTAAGAGAACAATGCGTGCAGAAGGTTTGCCCTCTGGTGTCGCGGTTGCCAGTGTCATGGCGTTGGGTTCTGGTAAATCTGCTGCTAGGGCTTGGTCAAACCAAGTTTGAAACTGAGTAAAAGGGTTGGAATCGGCTTCTGTTTCGTTCAAACCGGCACGAGTATAGTTGCGACGTAAATCAGCAACATTCGACGTAGCATTCATTGCAATCACTCTTCTTTCTTTCCTTCTTCTAACAATGATAAGCTGTTATTGATTTTATTTATTAGTGAATCACAAAAATTTAGATTTATTTTTTATTTGATTTTTATGCAATTGAAACAACTGAATTGGTGGCGGATCAGTTTAGTCATTTTGATTATTTTAGGGATTTATTTACGCTTTACGAATCTCGACGGAAAAGTTTATTGGGTTGATGAAGTCAAAACTTCTTTACGATCAGCAGGATATACAGAAAGTATGCTGATCGAAGAAACTCCCTTGGCGACTGTGCTCAATTTAAGTTTTTTACAAAACTATCAACAACTTGATGCTGCAACATCGTTTTGGCAAAGTATAAAAACAATTGCCTCTAGTGAGCATTCTCCCCTTTATTATATCCTTACTCGTTGCAGTATGGATATTTTTGGCAGTTCAATCAATCTTACTAGAGGAGTGGCCACTGTCATTAGTTTGTTTAGTTTACCTGCAATTTATTGGTTAAGTTTAGAAATTTTTTCCTCCATTTTAATTGCTGAAACTTCTCTCGGGCTAGTTGCTATTTCTCCCTTTCATATCATCTACGCCCAAGAAGCAAGAGAATACAGCTTACTTACGGTGATGATTATTTTAATGAGCGCCGTTTTTTTATGGGCAATGCGTCGCCCGACCCCTGCAAGTTGGTTGACTTATAGTGGAACCGTTGCCTTAGGTTTATATGCACATCCACTCGCTGGTTTAGTCTCTCTTGGACATGGCATTTATGCGTTATTTACTCAGCGGTGGCGGTTAAATACGGTTGTTTTAATTTATAGTTTATATGCAGGTTTAGGTTTAATCCTTTTTATTCCCTGGATTTTAGTTTTTATTTTTAACGATGATCATATGGGGGAGTGGGTCCTTGAAGATCTACCTTTACGCCTACTCTTACAACGATGGTTAATTAATATAGTGGGATCAGTTTATGACTTACAAATTGGCTATGCAAATCGTTTATTTGATGTTAAAAATTTTCAAGATATTCAGTTAAGTTTAACGCAACCTTGGGTTTATCTTTTACTCTTAATTTTAGCACTAATAGCTTACAGTTTTTATTTTTTATATCGTCAAGGAACTGAACAACAATGGTGGTTTATTGTTACTTTAATTGGGGCAACAGGGTTAGCATTAGTCGTTCCGGATTTAGTTAGTGGGGGACAACGTTCAACGATTGGTCGTTACGCGATCGCGTGTCACCTAGGTGTGGATTTAGCTCTCGCTTATTGTTTAGGCACTTATCTCAAATTTGCCGTTAATTTTAATCGGAAAAATCTCTGGAAGATTATTTTTGTCGCAACATTTATCATTAGCATTTTTTCTAGTTTAATGATGCACAATGCTACGACTTGGTGGAATAAATACAGTAGCTACTATAACCAAGAAGTTGCCGATATCATTAATCAATCGGAACAGCCTTTAGTCGTGGGGGATGTTGCTCGAATTGCACGAACTTTATCTTTAAGCCATCATCTAGAACCAGAAACCAAGTTCATCTTTTTTAATGAACAAACAGCGCTGAAAATTCCAGAAACTTATACAGAAATTTATGTCTTTCGTCCACTTCAATCCTTATTAGACAGTTTGCAAGCGCAAAACTATCAGGTAGCGGTTCGCCACGAGAAAGGAAAACTTTGGCAAGTAAAAGCAGTAAATCGTACTCAATAACTCACGGTTCATTCTCTAATTAAACCGGGTTAATTTACTTATTTACGGCTACTGGGTTTTGATACACTCTATCGGAATGATGACAAGGATGACCGATTGGCAAGCAGAAACCCACGATTAAAACTGACGTTGAAAGTAAGCCTGTAACTCCCGATGCACAAAACTGTATCCTCTCCCCACCCGATACAGAAAACCGCAACTCACTGCTTTGTCCAGAAATCGAGAATAATTCCAAGGGGTTTGTTTCGAGAGGGTTAAAAATATTCGTAAAAGCAAGTGCTCAATGCAGGTAATCCCCCCGGCAAATAAGCCAAAGAGTAACCCCGCGAGCTTAGCATACCCAAAGGAAACTCCCAGTGGCGTGAAGATCACGGTAGCAATGATCGCTCCCCCCAGACCCCATCCCACCATAGTGCGGGTGGCTTGCCAAATGCCCTGGTTGGGATGAACGGCTCGCGATCGCGCGCTCAGTGTCGTCACCAGTCCCATGGTGGCAAGAGTGCGTAGCCAGTAAGGAGACTTTTTAAACACAGTTCCAATAAGCATCCGTGGACCATAGTGCAGTAAGGATTTCCAGAGCGGTTGTCGTAAGATAGGCAGAGCGAAGCGACGAGAGAGCCAGATTAACGGGGGACGAAGCTGTGAAACTGCCATTTGCTCAACAGGACGACGGAACCAGAGGGCAACTGCGCCCCCAAAGGGACGATGCAGTTGTCGCAGTAACAGACTTCCCAAGGGGGTGCGAAACCAACCCACCAGCAACCCGCCCAGCAACCCGCTACTTAACCCGATAATGGGAGTGGTCATTACCCCGCCAATCAGCCAAACACAGAGCAAATAAAATTGGTCATGGAAGCGACCATCCAGCCAATCTTGATCCGAATCTTGACCCATACAATCAATAAACAGTACAGCTTGTTGATGTTCATCCAGTTTACGGGCAAGCCAACCTAAGCCATGACATAACTGGTGGGAGGAGTAGGGTTGAAGAGAGGTTAATTGGAGTTGGCGTTCAACATAACAATTCAGTAGATGCTCTCGCCTTGGAGAATTCAGGAATTGAGGGGTTAAATTCGCTTGGGTTAAGCTCAACAGTGAGATATAAAAGGGAACTCGACTCAGGGCTGGTAACTGCGGATCAGTTTCTAAAATCTGGGCTAACCTGTCGTTGTGAGGAAGTTTGTCCAGATCATTCGTTATTTGTTGATTGGTTAAGGGCTGAATAAAAATCCTCTCTGTTGCCGGTAAGGTAGGACACAGAGGTGGACGAGTAGCAACAACAATTTTCCAATGGGGATAGTGATAGTGCAAGTCAGTCAAAGCCGTGGCACAAGCAGTCTGATCAGAGGCGGGTATCGCATCAAAATTATCTAGGAGTAGTAAGAGAGGCTCACTAGCGAGAATCTTCTCCATTGGGCGATGAGGGATGGCATAAAACCGTTTGGTTTGCCTGACAATCCAATTGGTCAAAGTTTCATTCTCTTGAAGCGACCAGGGAGTTAAATCGAGTAGTAGAGGAACCAATGAGTCGGTGTATTCCAACAACTGAGCCAGAAGCAGCGTTTTCCCCATGCCAGCTTTTCCCACAAGGGTAATCAAATGGTTGGTTGAGTGGAGAAGATAACAAGGATTGATGAAACGCTCTTCCTGTTGCGAATATAAATTCAGCTCTAAGTTTGGCGTGAGTTGCTGGTGGAGAACGCCATTCACCCAGGATTGTCGGACGCGAGTCCGCAGAGAAGTTACGCCTTGAGTTGCTTGATGTTCCTTCATTACTGGTAAGAGCGGGTAGGGAGATCCACACGATATAATACCGTTCATGAAAACCGCTTAATGGGACTTAAACAATCAAGGTAGCACAAAAAGGCTATAATCGAGAACTAATAGGTGTTTCACTTGATAAATTCTGATGAGAGAGACGACTCCCTCCGCCATGCCCCCATGCTATGAAAAATGGTGCAAGCATTTTGACGATTTGTTGAGAACTCAACCGCCAAGAACCGGTTTTAGGGACTACGTTGGAGGACTTTTAGGGGAAAGTGAAAGGAAAAACTTAAGCCAAATCGCCAAGAATTCAGTGGGGACAGTTTACAGCCGATGACATCACTTTCTGGTGGATGCAACGTGGTCTTCTGTTGAAATAAATGAACAGCGTTTAGACACAATGAATCGATCCCTGAAAATGAGCGAACCCTGAGTCAATGGGTCTTTAACTTTTACTTAATTAAAGATACTCTACCATCGGTTCAGGAACGACCTTTAATTCTCCAGACCGACATTTTTCCAAATCGACCCAGCGGGCAATTTTTTGGCGCTTGCCCTCATTAAACGTGATTTCTTCAATACTATAAAACTCAGGGTCAGCAAAATCACATTGATAAAGCTGAATCACTTCATGTCCCGGCTTGCCATTAAAAGAGAACAAACTTTCGAGGCAAGTTAAATACTGAATGTTGGTGACTTCGGTATTCAGTTCTTCTTGAAACTCGCGCCTGAGGGCATCGCGGCTGGTTTCGCCAAATTCAATTCCTCCCCCTAAAGCACGATAAAAATACTCCTCTTTTGTTGCATCATAGCCCTCAGAAAGAAAAACGCGATCGCGATCTTTAATTAAACCGAGGACTAAAAAGCGAATTTCATCAGGTTTATGCATAACTTGTCATTTGTCATTGGTTATTTGTCATCAGTTACTGTCTTAAAGGTCGCCAAAGCCTTTCTTTTTCTTTTTCTTCTTCTTCTTCTTGCCACTACTAGGGGCTTGACGGAAACCGGGTTGGGGTTGACCGCCCATACCGCCGCCACCGCCAAACATACCGCCGAGTCCACCGCCCATACCAGGCATTCCCATTTCACCCTGTCCCATTTGTTGCATCATGGAACGCATTTTGGTGAAGTCATTCACCAGTTTGACCACATCTTTCTCTTGATGTCCCGATCCTTTCCCGACCCGGCGACGACGACTGGGTGATTTGGCGAGTAATTCTGGTTCCTCTCGTTCTTGCTTCGTCATGGAATTAATCATGGCTTCCGTGCGCTTGAGTTGGGTTTCCCCTTTCTCAATGTCTGATCCACTCAATTTGTTCATTCCCGGAATCATTTTCATCACGCTGCCAAAGGATCCCATATTTTTTAGCAAGCGCATCTGTTTCAGGAAGTCATTAAAATCAAATCGCGCCTCCAGCATCTTAGCTTGCATGGCTTCGGCATCTGCCATGTCAATTTCTTCTTGGGCTTTTTCCACTAAGGAAACGACATCGCCCATGCCTAAAATGCGAGATGCCATCCGTTCGGGGTAAAAGGGCTGGAGGGCTTCCACTTTTTCTCCCACCCCAATAAATTTAATCGGCTGTCCGGAAACCTGACGGACAGATAAAGCTGCACCGCCACGGGTATCCCCATCTAACTTGGTTAAAATGGCACCCGTGACACCGACTTGTTGGTGGAACGTATCAGTCAGATTAGCGGCTTCTTGTCCGGTCATTGCATCCACAACCAGCAAGACTTCATGGGGAGAAATGGTATTTTTAATGGCAACCAATTCTTTCATCATGTCTTGGTCAATTTGCAAGCGTCCGGCGGTATCAACCAAGACCGTATCAATGCCTTCAGCTTTGGCTTTTTCAATCCCTTTTTGGGCAACATCCACTGGGTTGGCTTCCGTTCCCATTTCAAACACAGGAACGTCGATTTGTTCTCCTAATGTTTTTAGCTGATCAATGGCAGCGGGACGATAAACGTCTGTTCCCACCATGAGGGCGCTACGGTTTTGTTTCCGCAGATGTAGGGCAAGTTTTGCAGTGGCAGTTGTTTTCCCCGTTCCTTGTAACCCTGCCATGAGGATAATGGTGGGAGAGGTTTCTGCTTCGGCAAGGGGAACATTGCTTTCCCCCATCACCTTCACCAGTTCGTCATTAACAATTTTGACGAATTGCTGGTCAGGACGCACCCCAGAGATGACATCTGCCCCTTCTGCTGCTTTTTCCACATCCGCAATAAACCCTTTGACCACTTGCAGGTTCACATCTGCAGAAAGGAGGGCGCGTCGCACTTCTTGCAGGGCTGGTTTAATATTATTGCTGGTGATTTTATCTTGACCCCGGAGTTTTTTCCAGGCAGATTCTAAACTTTCGGATAGTGCGTCAAACATAGAACAGGTAATTGAATATAAAAACTTCTACTTTTAATTAGGTGTTAAGCTTACAGGCTCTATTCCAATGTAGCGTCTTGGTGGAATTGGAACATAGCAAAGGAATTCATTCTCTTCCTGGAGACCCTTTGATAATCATCACTGAAAAGTACGATAACTTGAGGTCAGCGCGATCGCGCAAATCTTGATAAACCACTTGTTCCGGCATGGTTGCTTTCTCCACAATCCAGCTGCGATTAAGTAAACCTTTGGCTTGCAGCAGTTCCCAAATTTGAGGATAGAGAGAACTAAATTTCATCAAGACCACTACTTCTGCCTCTTGCAAAGCCGATGCTAGTTCCTGCAAATGATAAAGGGTGGGTAAAATCATTAAACGCTGCGATCGCCTTGTTAAAGGAATCCCTAATTCTGAAGCTGCCGCCATTGGAGAACAAACCCCCGGTATGGTTTCCACGACAATCTCTGGATCAAGTTGTTGCACGGCTTGCGCCAAATAGGTAAAGGTACTATAAAAGCTAATATCCCCCTCACAAGTAAAAGTGACATCTTCTCCACTTTGCAAATAAGGCAAAACCGTTCGTGCTGCTACCTGCCAAGCCTCTGTTAATTCTTTCTCATCTTGCACATAAGGAAACTTCAGCGGTAACAACATTTGATGAGATTGTAACCATGGGGTAATAATTCGTTCTGCGATTCCTGGTTTCCCCTTAATGCCCTCTGGGAACGCGACAATATTGGCTTGTTGGAGAAACTTCAATCCCTTTACCGTAATTAATTCGGGATCGCCGGTGCCAACACTAATACCATACAGTTTGCCCACGTGTCATTTGTACCTAATTACCAACCTTACTTAGTGTATCGAACTCCCACCAGTATGAGAAGAACTGATCTTTGTCTCCCTTGTCTCCCTTGTCTCCCTTATCCCATCATTTCACAACTGTTAGACAACTACTCCCGCCTCACCTTCAACAATTCATTCCCTCCTCGCTGAAACTCATAAATTGTTGGTTCAATGGCAGTTTGATAACCTTGCCTAGAAAGTGCCGCTAAGACTGAATCGAAATGTCGCGATTGATCACTGGTAAAATTTTCGAGTAACGGAAAAATTCGCACTTCCTTGGCTACTCGACATAAATCTAAGATCGATTGTAGATGAAACTCCAGAGAAAATTGCTCGGAATAGGTGAACAAAAGATGAGAAGAAACCGCTAAATCAAACGTTTGGTCAGCAAAGGGTAATTCAGGAAAACCCACCTCAAGATACCGCCCTTCTGCTTTTCCTTGGGAAAAGTCAGCCAAAAAAGCATTCATTGCAGCTAGCCTGGCTTCTCCTAGTGCTTCTGGTGTTCCCGCTTTATCCCAAACAAATTGGTCAATATTTTGGTATAGCCCATCAATAATAATGGGATAAGTTTCATCAATTCGCTGCTGAACTTGTTCGGGTGTAAATTGATAAATGGGGTCGCAGGAAATCACTGTTTTTCCCTGTTGTTTCATGACGGCATTAAAACTCGCTGGTCCGCCAGCACAATCCAGAATTGACCCTTGCAAGTCTTCTGAAGTTAAGTTAAACATTTCGAGATAGTCTTGAAACGAACGCCCCCAAGGAACGACATTTTGCAGTTGAAACATCTTGAATTTTTTCGAGTCAGGAATCAATTGATCGTTCAGGTTTGAAAAAATTGAGCAGGATCGACACGACGGAATCAAAACCTCAACTGATCCTAACCTATGCTAACGGAGAATCAAGACATTGATGAACCCTTTCCTCTCAAGAATCATTCTGATGGGATTGATTTTAACTAGCTGTAGCCCAAATCCAACTCCCCCAGAAACTTCAGAACAGACGAATCGATATTCTCAATGTGATAACCCAGTTGATCAGCAAAATCGCAGTGATTACACAGCCATTGATTTATCGACAATTGTTAATAATAGTGTTAACCTCAATCGAAATGAAGCCGATCAAATCATTGTTAAGGATCCAAAAACAACGATACTAGAAGAATTTGGCTTCTCTCAGATGCAAGAATCGCAAAACCAGGAAATTGAGGTGAGTTGCCCCGATAGCAACCAAGTTATTGTAACACTGACCAAAACCGGATTACTGGATGATTCGGTGGCAGGAATGCGCGATCGCGCTGAGTTTACGTCTCATGAACAAGGTTGGCAACTCCTTTGGCTGGGACGGCAACAAAAATGCTATCCCGGACGAGGAAATACGGATTGGTCAACCGAACTTTGTGTTTAGTCATTTCACTGTAAACTGCTCAATTTTCAAGAGAGCTTTCGAGAAGAATTAGGCAACAGACATTCTATAATTTGGGATAGGCGTTAACCCCTACAAGCTGATGTCCGAATGGCAACCCACTCTCGCGCAACATTATCACGAACGTACAAAATACGATCCAGAAACCATTGCTAAAAAAGCGCGTTCTCTTAATTGGGAACAACAACCCGTTCCTTACAAAGACTATAAACTGGGAACCACCTACGATTTAAAACCTTATTTGAATGATCCACCGCAAGAGAAAGAAAACTGGGAAAAATGGCAGAGACTGTCCCGCTTTTTATTACTGTCTTATGGTGTAACGGCAAGATTAGAGACGCCTTCTGGTGATAAAATTCTTCTGCGGGCTGCGCCTTCTGCCGGTGGACTTTATCCGGCGGAAGTTTATCTGATTGTGAGAGGGTTAGCCTTTTTACCACCCGGTTTATACAATTATCAGTGTCAAACCCATTCCTTAGTTCACTTTTGGCAAGATTCGGTTTGGTCTGATTTACAAGCCGCTTGTTTTTGGCATTCCACTTTAGACAATACAGAACTTGCTCTTGCTGTTTCCGCTGTATTTTATCGTTCAGCTTGGCGCTATGAAGACCGGGCTTACCGACGTATTTTTCTCGATACTGGACATTTACTAGGGAACTTTGAATTAGCCGGCAGTTTATGTGATTATCGCCCTCATCTCATGGGTGGATTTAATGATGATGGGATGAATGAATTGCTCTATCTTAATTCTCAAGAAGAAGGGATCATTACTGTTGCCGCTTTAGCGGATTTATTAGAAATTAAACAAAATTTATCGCCAACGACCACTGCTTTACCTTCTCCTGCTAATTATAGTTTTTCTCCCACTATTCCCGATGGGGAACTGCTGCCTTATCTTCATCAATTGACGAAGATTGAAACTGAACCCAAAACCGTAAGCCAAGGGATCAAAGAGAGGGAAAAAGAAGATAAATATAACTTTCCTTTTTGCTTAAAAATCTCCACAAAAGAGGAACCGATTGAATGGGGAGAGGAATTACAAGGGTTACAAGAAACGATTCTAAAACGTCGTTCTACTCGTGGTTTTAATGGACAAGAAATCAATTTAAACGAACTCAAACAACTGCTGAGTTTTACTTATCAAACTCAAGACTATTGGCAACAAGAATTAGATGCCAATCCTGACTTCTTCGATTTAAATTTAATTTCCACGTTTGTGGCTGTTTCGGGAGTCACAGATTTAGAAGAAGGCTGTTATTACTATGCTCCTAAAACTCAAGAATTAAGACAGATTCGCTTTAAAAACTTCCGTCGAGAATTGCATTATCTGTGTTTAGGGCAAGATTTAGGACGAGATGCAGCAGCCGTCGTTTTTCATACGGCTGATTTAAAGCAAGCGATTCAATTATACGGCGATCGCGCTTACCGTTACTTGCATTTAGATGCCGGACATCTCGGACAACGCCTGAATTTAGCTGCTATTTACCTCCAACTGGGCGTCAGTGGCATTGCTGGCTTTTTTGATAACCAAGTTAACGAAGTTCTAGGCATTCCTGAAGATGAAGCTGTTCTGTATATCACCACCTTGGGTCGCCCGCGCCGAAGCTAACTGTGTTTAAGCCCCGCTAACAACGTTTGGGAATATATGGCACCGCTAAAATTGCGGGCTTCCGATAAGAAGGGCAATCTGACAAAGTCAATCGCCGTCAATCAAGTGGGCATCCACTTGCCTCGCATTTTCTTGCTGAAAAAGCCGTAGAGTAGATTAGTGATGGACAATGAACAACAGACAATAGAAAATTAACAAAGAAAATTGTCAATTGTTGAATGAAATTACCCGTTTTCGATCAAATTCGTCAGTGGCGCAATCCCCAAGATACGCAACCGTTGCCCCTTCCCATCGCTTTCGTCCTCATTCTGGGTCTCTGCCTCATCACTTTTTTGTGGCGTTTAGGCAGTATTGGGCTGATTGATGAAACAGAGCCTCTTTTTGCCGAAGCAGCCCGTCAGATGGTGGAAACGGGCAACTGGATCACCCCTTATTTCAATGGCGAAACTCGTTTTGATAAGCCCCCTCTGGTTTACTGGTTAATGGCAATTGGGTACCAACTTTTCGGAGTTAATGAATGGGCGGTGCGTCTTCCTTCTGCCCTGAGTGCAATTGGGTTGACTGGCTTTATTTTTTTTGTGCTCGCTCAGTTTGGCGTTTCTCCCCTCAATCCTACTCCTGAATTGACACAACGACGCTGGGGAAGCGTGATTGGGGCTGCTACCCTTGCTCTCACCCCAGAGTTTATGATTTGGGCGCGAACTGGGGTTTCTGACTTGCTACTAACCGGCTGTATGGGCAGTGCCTTATTATGTTTTTTTATCGGCTATGTCCACTCCGAAAAAGTAACTAAACCGCCTCTTTTTACTCTGGGCAGACCTTCAGCTTGGTACATTAGCTTTTATATTTTGACAGCTTTAGCTGTCTTGGCAAAAGGTCCGGTGGGTTTAGTTTTACCGGGATTAATTATTATTGCATTTTTACTCTATCAGGGCAATTTGTGGGCAGTTTTTAAGGAAATGCGAGTTCTTTCTGGATTCATTATTTTCTTAGTTTTAACCGTTCCTTGGTATGTTTTAGTGATCGCTGAAAACGGACAAAATTATATTGATTCTTTCTTTGGTTACCATAATTTTCAACGCTTCACGAATGTAGTCAATGATCATGATGCACCCTGGTATTTTTATTTTTTAGTGGTACTAATTGGCTTTGCCCCTTTATCGGTTTATTTACCCAGCGCGATCGCGCAACTGCAAGTTTGGCGGCGACGATTTTGGCAAAAGCAACCCCGAACCGAACAATTAGGACTATTCGCATTTTTTTGGTTCGCAATGATTTTTATTTTCTTTACCATTGCAGTTACCAAACTTCCCAGTTATGTGATTCCCTTACTTCCAGCTGCGGCAATTTTAGTAGGAATATTTTGGAGTCGTTATCAACAAGTAATGCCGAACTTTGCCTTAAAAATTAATGGTTGGGTAAATGTAATTTTTGTCTTTGCTTTAGGCGCATTATTTTACTATAGCCCCAACTTTATTGGTTATGATCCAGCAGCCCCCAATTTATCAGAAATTTACGCGCAAGCGGGCTTACATTTAGGAGCAACAGCGACTTGGTTGGGGACAGGAATTTTGATTGGTCTCGCTTTAGTGACACAGCAATACCGGCGTTGGATTTGGGGCATTAACTTATTAGCAATGCTGTTAACCTTTGTTTTTGTTCTGCAACCAGCGGTTTTTTTAGTGGATCAATTGCGACAAAAGCCCTTAAGAGAATTAGCGCAGTTAGAGCAAATTGTGAGAAAGCCCGATGAAAAATTAATGATGATTGGGATGGAAAAACCAAGTGTTGCTTTTTACACACAACATCAGGTCATTTTTCTGGATCAAACCAAACAGGCAATCAGCTATCTCAATCATGAATTTAATCAGAAATCTATCCTGATTTTAAGTCATCCGCGTAAGCTAGACCCTCTCATTGCCAATGCACAACAAGTAACCTTTTTAGGTCAACAGGGAGAGTATCAACTCGTTCGGATTCAGCCCCATTTTGAAAATTAGTTCTTGATTGCTAAAAATAGTCAATTCAAGAATCATCTTTGCCGAGTCAAGGGGGCGCATTGCCCCCTCTAATTCTAGGCAAAAACCTTAACCAAAGCCTTTTCCGCGGGTTGGAGAATTCTTAGAAAGACAGCCTTCTAGCTGCTGACGTAACTTTTCAGTGTCGAGATTTTGACCAATCAAGACTAACTGATTGCTAGGTTCTCCTTTCCACTCGTCATCCTCAATGGAAAAGCGTTTCCCGCTGAGATGGAAAATATGACGCTGGGGACTTTCCTCAAACCAGAGAATCCCTTTGGCGCGAAAGACATTTTCCGGTAAATCATTGTCGAGAAAAGACTGAAACTTGCGAATGGAAAACGCGCGATCGCTGCGAAACGATAAAGAATTAAAGCCATCATTCTCTAAATGGTGGGAATGGTCATGGTGGTCATGATCGTGATGATGATGGTCATGATCATGGTCGTGGTGGTGATGATGATGATGATGATGGTCATGGTCATCATGATCCGCTTGTTGAAAATAGCGATCCGATTCAAATAAGCCGACACTCAACACCAATGGCAGCGGAACATTAGCATTTTGAGTCCGAATTAATCTCGCCCCTTCTTTCATTTTGCGGATGCGATTTTCTAAGGCTTCTACGTCCGCTTCTGGCACGAGATCGGTTTTGTTGAGAAGAATAATATCGCCATAAGAAATTTGACTATACGCTGCCTCACTATTAAATAAATCCAAGCTAAAGTTCGCACAATCAACCACCGTCACGATTGAATCTAAACGGGTCATATCCCGTAATTCCGACCCAAGAAACGTTAATGCCACCGGTAACGGATCGGCTAAGCCGGTGGTTTCGACAACTAAATAATCAATTTTTTCTTCTCGTTCTAAAACCTTATATACCGCTTCTACTAAGTCGGTGTTAATGGTGCAGCAAATACAACCATTATTCAACTCCACCATACTGTCATCGCTTTGGATAATCAGCTCGTTATCAATGCCAATTTCCCCAAATTCATTGACCAAAACGGCTGTTTTCAGCCCCTGATTATTACTTAAAATATGATTGAGAAGCGTTGTCTTGCCACTGCCTAGAAAACCTGTGATGATAGTGACAGGTAAACCTAACTTCGGTGCATCCATCTCTTCTGTAGCGTTACTCTGCGGATTTACGGTTGCCATAATAAACTTGATACACAATAACGTATAACTTCATCTTTCCTATTATTGCTTAAGCGCGCTATGACCTTAACCGTTTTCAACAGCCTCAACCATCGCCAAGAGCCGTTTACGCCCATTGAACCGGGTAAAATTCGGATGTATTGCTGTGGCATTACTGTTTATGATTATTGCCATTTGGGTCATGGACGCACTTGTTTGGTCTGGGATGTGGTACGGCGCTATTTGCAATGGCGAGGTTATGAGGTGCAGTACGTGCAGAACTTCACCGATATTGACGATAAGATCCTCAAACGCGCCCAAGCCGAAGGCGTGAGTATGGAAAATGTTTCGGAACGCTTTATTGAGGCTTACTTTGAAGATATGGAACGTTTGGGGGTAGAAAAAGCCGATGCTTATCCCCGGGCGACTCATACCCTAGATGGCATTCAACGCCTCGTTTCCACCTTAGAAAGTAAAGGCTATGCCTATCCGGCAAATGGGGATGTGTATTATTCAGTGCGGAAGTTTCCTGAATACGGCAAACTCTCGGGACGCAAGTTAGAAGACTTAAAAGCGGGTGCTAGTGGGCGAGTGGAAGCAGCAGATCCTGATGCCGCCAAGAAACGCGACCCCTTCGATTTTGCGCTTTGGAAAGCCGCTAAAGCTGATGAACCCTCTTATCCCTCACCCTGGGGCAATGGTCGTCCAGGTTGGCATATTGAGTGTTCGGCAATGGTGAAAGAACAGCTGGGCGATACCATTGATATTCATGTGGGAGGCGGTGACTTGATGTTCCCCCACCACGAAAATGAAATCGCGCAATCGGAAGCAGCAACAGGACATCCCCTTGCCAACTATTGGTTACACAATGGCATGGTGAAAATTGAGGGGGAAAAAATGTCGAAGTCACTGGGGAATTTTATTACCCTGCGTGACTTGTTAAACAAAGTTGAACCGATGGTGGTGCGCTTATTTATCTTGCAAGCCCACTATCGCAAACCCCTTGATTTTACGGATGAAGGGTTAGAAGCAGCGAGAAATGGCTGGCATACGCTAAAAGAAGGTCTATTATTTAACAAGCATTACGGTAAGCAATTGGGTTGGGAAGAAAACCCACCGCAGCAAAGTGATGAAAAGATTAAGCAACGCTTTGCAGAAATTGTGGATGATGATTTTAATTTTGCCGGTGGACTCGCTATTTTGTTTGAATTAGCAAAAGAGTTACGCAAGGAAGGAAACTTATTAGTCCATCAGGGAAGCACTGAGGCTTCTGCAGAAGAATTAGGTGTGAAATGGCAAACGCTGGTTGAGTTAGCGACTGTTTTCGGCTTGAAACCTGAGACACAACTGCAAGAAACCTTAACTGGCGATAGTAAACTTGAAGGGTTACTCAGTGACGAACAAGTCGAATCTCTAATCGAACAACGTGCCGCAGCCCGGAAAGCGAAAAACTTTGCAGAAGCGGATCGCATTCGGGATGAACTGCAAGCGAAGGGGATTACCTTAATTGACCAACCGGGAGGCAAAACCCGCTGGCATCGGTGATATTCTCCCTCGGTGAATCAAGATTACACCGGAAGCTTTCGCAAATGGGTCTTCCTTCGTAGCACTTTCTTAGCAATTGCCCTGGCAGTCGGCTTAGAGTAGTGCTGCCAAAAAACAACGTGTTAATTCACAACCAGTAAAAGATTTGAGTCATTTTTGAGAGATTATTCGAGCAGCTCCCTGCTCACAAAATAGGGAGTGCAATCATTTTTCTGATTCGATTCGGGAAGATTCCCCACTATAAATTGGAACTTTTATGTGAAATTAATCATCTTAAGATCCTGTTTCTAGACAATTATTCTTGTTGCCGTCAGTGAAGATGAAGATCACTGTTCTGATGAAAAGACAGTTTTAATTGTCCCTTATCTCGATCCCTAAAAGTGATGTGTAGGGCAAAAATACCATTAGAAAACTACGTTGGTGCCGCTTGGCTCGCACAACAATGTAAAGTGAGTCGGGACGTCATTCATTACTATGCCATTCAACAACGACTACGTTATTTCTTGTTTTCCGGCGTTCGATACTTAGAGCGAAATGATGCTATCATGTTGGCGAAACAACTAGCAGAGCGACATCAAAAGATCAATTTGTCCTGTGTTGTTAGCGCGATCGAGCAGTATCACAATCACTCTAAAACGTTACCTTTATAACTAGAAAATAGTGCCGCTATGAGCGAGCCTTTCTTCTTCCAGCAACGTGTTAAGGCTATAGCCAGTGCCGAGACTTTTATAGTACAATAAAGAGCCCTTGCTTGTTGATCGAGACAAGCCATACTGTCCATAAGGAGCATGATCATGATTAATAAATACGAAACCATGTACATTATTCGCCCTGATCTCACTGAGGATCAGGTGTCGCAAGAAGTCGCTAAATATGAGGAGTTTCTGCAAGCCCGCAACGTTGAAAATTTGACCATCCGCAATCATGGGAAAAAACGGCTCGCTTACAACATTGGGAAACATCAGGATGGGATTTATGTGCAGATGAACTATCAAATTGATGGTGATGTTATTGCCCCTTTACAGCGCCAAATGCGCATTAGCGAAAATGTTATTCGTTTCTTAACGTTGAGTGTGGATGAAATCCCGCAATCTACTACTGAAATCCCATCCACACCAACTGTGACCCCTCAATCAGAACCGGCACCGCAGCCAGAACCTGAGACGGCAAGTGTACAGGAGTCTACCGAAGACACTACTCCTACACCAGAAGAAGAAGCCACCACTGCCTAGGGAGACTTCTCTTTCTAAGTTTTAGTAGTAAGAGTAAGATGTGCGGGAAGAACGAGCTTTTCTGCTGCTATTGCTTTTTCGCAACTCCTGACTGACTTCTACAAATGTATCTCTTCTTAGAATAGGATAGTTACTCACCCAGAGGTCAAGTTGTGGCAGATAAGCATCAGTAATTTTGCTGATGCGAGCGAGATCCGGATCTTGGGATAGCACTAATAGCTCTACGACTTGACCGGTTTTAATATTGCGGTGAAGACGACGCAGGGGGGCTTGGATTTGAATTTCAAAGCCAGTTTTATCCCCCACTTCCAAATTAATCCGTCGTTCTCGGTTTTCAATAATAATGAGTTCCCCTTTTTCGTCTACCGTCTCTTCTGTTCCGACTACTTCTTCACTAACAAACACTTCTAGCACTTGTCCTCGCCAAAAGCCACTGTAAGGAAAGCGTCTATAGGTGATGTTACGTCGGGTTGCCCAATATACGGGAGACCATAACCAGTAGAGTCCTGCGATCACACAAAATAGAGAAATTTCTGCCCCAGCACTATTTGTAATTTCTCCGAGCAACCAAATGACGACAACACCGACAAAAGAAATCAATAATTTACGGAGAAAACTGGGCCAATCGCCAGCATAATGGCGATATTGTTCTATGGTGGCTGTAAACGGAACTAATTGCTCAAATTTCTCGCGTGTAATTGGAATTAGCATAGCATCAGAGAGAATGGGCAAGTTCTTTGATTGTACCAGCTTTAAAGTCATTTAAGGTCTTTAAATCAGTTGGTAATAGAAATAAAATGAGAAAAAATCCTGCTTTTATTTTCAGTAGCGATGAATATTTGAAATAAATTTTCGCTGGGTTTAGTGCTCAATCAATTAAGAACCAGATTCTCGTGGTCAAACGATTATTTTTTCGATCTTGTCTTCTACAATTAAAGTTCAAAAATTAGCAAAATCCAATTGCTTCTAAATCAAGGGTGAATTCAGGTAAGACAGTTTTTCCTGATAAAAACTGAGGATTCTTTAAAATCTCTTTCGGCTGTCCTTGTTGATAAATTTCAACTTGCTTATTTTCTGGATCAATCAGCCACCCTAAACGCATACCGTTTTCAAGATACTCTTCCATTTTGGCTTGTAAACTGGATAAACTATCATGAGGTGAGCGCAGTTCAATGACAAAGTCTGGGCAGAAGGGAAGAAACTTTTTCCTTTGTTCTATACTCAGTTGATTCCATTTTTCTTGAGGAACCCAGGAAGCGTCAGGAGCGCGATAACTGCCGTTAGGGAGTTGAAAGCCAATAGAAGAGTCAAACACGACTCCTCGTTGATTTTGCTGATTCCACAACCATAATTGGGCATTAATTCCTGCATTTTGTTTACCCGTTTCTCCCCCTGTCGGCGGCATAATAATTAACTCCCCAGTGGCAGTCTTTTCTAATTTTAAATCTGGGTTGGCTCGGCAGATCGCTAAGAATTGTTCGTCGGTGAGTTGAGCTGTTTTTGGAATTTGGAGTGCAATCGAGTTTATCATCGCCTCTTTCTTGCCGTATTTTATAGAATTAATAAAACTAAGCCTGTTGTGTTCAATTATGCTCCAAACTGAAAGCACTTATTCCACCCTCGATCTCGCTAACTTGGCCATCCAACAACTCCGTCAAACCGGATGTGAGTATGGGGAAATTCGCCTTTGTCGGTATCGCACGCAAACCCTGATGGCGCGCGATCGCAGCTTGACAACCCTCTCTGATAATATTAGTTCCGGCTATGGCATTCGGGTGCTTTTAAATGGGGCTTGGGGCTTTGCCGCGAGTCATGAAAAGTCACCAGAGGCACTAACTCGTACTCTTAATTTAGCCGTCGAAATTGCAAAGGGGACGCATCTCACCCAACAGCAGCCCGTGCGGTTAGCACCAGTAAAAGCTTATCAGGATACTTACACCACACCAATCCAAATTAACCCGTTTGAGATTCCCCTCACAGATAAAGCGAACTTACTCCTTTCTCTCAACGAGCAATTATTGGGATATGAAAGCAGAGGGGTGAAAAAAGCCTTTTCTTTCCTCCGTTTTTCCCAAGAAGACAAAACCTTTGCTTCTACCGAAGGATCGCAGATTCAACAAACGATTTATCGCTCTCATCCCGGTTTTGGCTGTATGGCGATCGCGAATAACGACGCCCAAACTCGCAGCTATGAACGTCCACCCTTGAACATTGGCTATGAACATATTCAGCCGGATGATTTGTTTGCACAAGTGGAACGAGTAGCAGAAGAAGCGCTTGAGAAAGTTCATGCTGAATCCGCACCAGCGCGCGATCGCGCAACCTTGATCCTAAAACCCAGTAACCTCTATCTCACGATTCACGAATCTGTCGGACACCCCACAGAATTAGATCGCGTCTTCGGGTATGAAGCCAACTTTGCCGGAACCAGCTTTGCGACAACCGATCAACTGGGAGAACTACGTTATGCCGCCCCTTGGCTTAACTTTAAAGCGGATCGCACCCAAGCGGGTGGACGCAGTACGGTTGGATATGACGATGAAGGGGTAAAAGCCCAATCTTGGTATGTGGTGAAAGATGGCGTGTTAGTTGATTATCTCAGCGATCGCGAAACCGCTCACCGCTTAGGGCGCACCACTAGCAACGGCAGTTCCTTTGCCGATAGTTGGTCCAGTGTGCCGATGGTTCGTATTCCCAACTTAGGCTTAGAACCGGGAGAAGCAGGAGGAAGCCACACCGCCAGTTTAGAAGCAATGATCGCTGATACCAAAGATGGCATTCTCATTGATGGGATAGGAAGTTTTTCCATTGATCAACAACGGCGCAACTTTCAGTTTGGTGGCGATGCCTTCTGGCGCGTGAAAGATGGCAAAATTGCCGGGATGGTGAAAGATTTAACCTATCATTCCATGACCACTGATTTCTGGCAAAAAGTGGATGCTTTGGGTGGTGCTGATGAGTGGGAACAATGTGGCACTAATATTTGTGGCAAAGGCGAACCGATTCAAATCGCTCAAATGACTCACGGCTGTGTTCCCGTGCGCGTTCAGGATATTGAAATTGGCAGAAGCTAGCTTGAAAATTCTTTCGCCCCATAATCTCCATGGATGCAGCGACATAGGCCACTCTCACAGAGGCAAATATTGAATTCGATTTGCCAACTCTTCAGGATGGGCAGCCTTGGCAATCATTTCTAAATCGCGAATGCAATGACCTACAGACACTCTCAGTTTATGAGCATAGACAACCCCAAGAAAGTATTTTCCTGCTTGTTGACAACGGGTTGCTTCTCCTAGAAAATCATCATCTTGGGAAAACAAAACACGCTTTAGTTTAGTTGCTCGCTCAAGGATCACTGGATCAGCAAAGCCAGTGCGCCCATCCTCTTGTACAGTTAAAACATCAACATTCCGAATTCGCAGTCCATCTCTAATTCCTCGGTGGACGTTCTCATCGAGGTAAAAAGCAATACTCATTCAATCAATCCTTCTTGGCGCAGTCTTTTAGCCAAGGGAGATTCTCCAGCTTCTAGGCGCATTTGTTCACTAGAGTCGAAGCGTCGCTTGACATCAGCATCAATCTCTTCTTTGTGTTCCCAGTAATAGGCTAAAGCAGAATAAATCTGGCTCATACTCAAATGAGGATATTGGAAATGCAATTCTTCAGGACTCCAACCATAAGCATGAATAGAGGTGACTAATTCCACGACTTTCATGGATGTTCCTTCAATATAAGGACGATCACGCTCGTCGAGTAAGATATATTTGTATTCGGTGGGGGTGGTCAAAGTCATTGCCATTACCTGCTGGAGAGATGCGAGTTAACTTCCTGCGCTCACCTATGTTAACGCAGTTAAGAAAAGTATTATGACAGGCGTTGGACTGAGTGAAGAAGAAGTGTGGTTTTATTTGGGGAATGCGCGATCGCGAGAACCAGTTGAACTCGTTTTAGATAACTTCAAATCATCTTCTTCAAGTAGAAGTTTTAGGACTTCCTCACCATTCTTAGCTGCTTCCTCATAACTGTCACCATGAGTGCGATAGGTCTGTTCTGGAAAGTCAGGTAAATGGACTAAATAACAATCATCTTCGTCTGACCAAACAATAACCATTTGATATTGCAGAAGGGTAAAGTGTGGTTTTATTTTGAGACAGCGCGATCGCGCGATCAAGCCTTTAGCCAGCCTAATATCTCATTTAAGCTAACTTCAATAGTTTGAGCAAATTTAGGGATAGGTAAAATAACATCTCGGTTTGTAAGAGATCAAACCGATTTGCGGCCTCTCCGTTACTGTCTCTTGGAATCCGTTCACTACGGAAAACAGCAATATCTGGAACCAGCGATCGCGCACCCAAAGTGCAACGCAATTCTGGAAAGGCTTGCGCATTATTTTCTAGCCTGAAGCGAGTGGTTAGAAAAAAAACTCAATTCCCGTTGCAAGATGCTATGCTTCCCTTGAGGCACTGGCTTTTGAATGATGGCTCCATCAATATATTCGCTGGCAGGTTTAGTTTCCGGTAATTCCAGAAATTCTAAGAGGGTTAACGCCTGGTTTGGAGTTTTGACCATCGGGCTAACTGGTAGTGAGACTTAGAATTGATTGTAGCTAAAGTGATTGTCTTCTGTTTCCATTAACTAACCGAAAAATGGCAGCGCGATGGCAACTAGCAGTGAGCGAAGCTTGATCGCGCTGATTAAAATTGAGATTGGATGCTCGTCATACCATCTCTCAGATTGGAAGTAACAGTCCAAGTGCTTCCATTCTCTATGTTCTCTGTGACTCTGTGGTTCATTTTGTAGCAATTGTTTTCAGAAATAGTATCATTTCTAGGAAGTGAAAATTATGGATATTAATGCTTCTATTATTGATCAACGTTTGGAATCAGTGAGTGAAGCAATTAAAGAACAAGCTGCTAAAGAACTCGGTATCCAAGATGATCGAGGTCGGTTAAAGTCATTGGCTTTTGTCTATTTATGTGTGCAAAGTATCTTGGATTTAGATGAAGAAAGCACATTTGATTGTTTAACTGAAGGCGGTGGCGATTTTGGGGTTGATGCTATCCATATCTCTGAAGAATATGATGGGGAGTTTACAGTTAGTTTATTCCAAGCTAAATATAAAAATAACTTAGAAGGGAATGCCAATTTTCCGCAAGCAGGAATTGAAGCCCTAATTAATGCAATTAACTATTTATTTAATCCCAAAGCAACATTAAAACAGATTAATGAACGATTGCTAGCGAAAGTAGAAGAAGCTCGCAGTTTAATTCGCGATGGATATATTCCTCAAGTGCGCGCACTGGCTTGTAATAATGGCTTGAAATGGAACACAACCGCCCAAGAAGCCATTGATCGAGCAGGATTTGGCTCTCAGGTCACTTGGGAGCACGTTAATCATGAACGAATTGTCAAAATATTGCAAGCCTCTAAACCCGTCAAAGCAAACTTGCAACTTACAGGTGAAGCAATTGTAGAAGATATGGATTTCAGTCGTGTGCTGGTTGGGAGAATTTCTGTTTCTGAAATTGCAGAGTTGATTGAACAATATGGAGAACGTTTACTAGAGCGAAATATCCGCCGTTATTTAGGATTACAAGGAAACCGTGTCAACGAAAATATTCGAGGTACGCTCAACAGTGAAGAACGAAAAAAATTTTATTTTTATAATAATGGCATTACTTTAACTTGCGATAATTTTTCCTATAATGCCTTACAAAATAGTGATTATCAAGTTCGAGTTGAAAACCTCCAAATCATTAATGGAGGGCAAACTTGCATGACGATATTTAAAACGTTGCAAGAGCCGAATCTTCTCCATGAAAATTATCAAGCTTATGTTTTGCTTCGGCTGTATCAACTCCCTAAAGAAAATGATGATTTAGTTCAGAAAATTACTTATGCAACCAATAGCCAAAACCCAGTCGATTTAAAAGATTTGCGCGCGAATGATGAGCGTCAAAAAACTTTAGAAATGGATATTCAACAACTAGGATTTAACTATCGACGCAAGCGTTCGGTTACTGGTGTACGAACAACAGATATTACTTCTGGAATAGCAGCAGAAGCCATCCTATCCGTTTGGCGAGAAAAGCCCCATCAAGCTAAGTTTTTTAGTCGTGAACATTTTGGCAAATTATACGAGTCTATTTTTGACGATCAACTTAATGGGGCGCAAGTTGTGCTAGCCGTACAGTTATATAGAATTGCTGAAAATCGACGCAAACGACCAGAAGCCAAAGATCCTGATTTTGTTCGCTATGCGTCCTGCTTTATTGCAATGCAAATGGGGCGGAGACTCTTACACGATATGAAGTTACAAAGACAAGAAATTAACCACCAAAACTTTCACAAGGCGCAACAACTTGTTGAACAGAATGGAGAAACCTACTTTAATAATTCGGTACAAGATATTGACGATGCACTACACAAACTTTATGGAGAACAGGATATTTCTTTGCAACAACTCTCGGCAACATTTCGACGTGGTGATTTGATAGAAAGACTTTAGTAGATCAAAGTAATCCGACCTGGATCAAGCGGGTGCAACCACTTAGTATGGCAAAGTATGACGAAGGACGGTGGACTCACTGAAGAAGAGTTAGGGTAAAGTGTGGTTTTATTTTGAGACAGCGCGATCGCGCTAAAAAATGCTTTTGATGGTGAGTGATATCCATTGCTAAAAAATTTGCCAATCTGTTATTATATAAATGAACCGTTAAGTTAACCAAACCTTCACCATAGGCAAGGTGGTAACGCCTTAGAGAAAGGCAAAGCCAAACCTAGCCCTGAGAAGGGGTGACTATGAAAGGAGTAAATAAGTGTAACTAGAGAAGCGGTTCAAAGCAAAATAAGGTTAGGAGGAAACCTTGCACAACAAAATAAATCAGAGTTTAACGGGTTGAGTCGATTAATGGCACAACCCGTTAAATTTTATATTTAATATACAGAACTCCCTATTCTTAAACAAATGGCTACTTCCTTCTAAGATGAAATAACAAAACTCCTGTCGCTGCAGCAGTTGCTACAGCTAGCGCCCCCCACAGCAGTAAATCGGCTGACGTCTTGACCAAACCGCGCCTACTAAGGATAACTCCGTTGACTGATAGCACGATTAAGTAGAGAGTACCCTGAATGGCAGCGATCGCGCTAATGATATATCCCCACCCCTGCCGACGCCACAACAAAACTCCTCCCGATGCTAGTGCTGGAACCATCAATGTGAGATCGAGTGCGACCACTAGCTTGAACGCTTCTGGTTCTACAGGGGTGGGTTGACCGCCAAAGATGTGTGCTGCCCACATCCCCAACCAGGCTAGGGTTAACCCCAGCGCAATCAAGACGAGATACCCGCCAATGATCCGCACCGGTGTTCTTGAATCAAACTGTGTTGCTATCTGAGTAACATTAATCCCCGAAAGCGAGAAAATAAGAGCTGTTACTGACAGCAGGAACAGTAGAATATAAAGCGGAAGAAATGCATTTAGCGCTGCTCCAAATAGGTAGAAGGCATAGTTGTACACCCCATAGCCCAACACACCCAACCAAAGCAGTCGTCCATGCCCAGAACCGCGTTGTTCAAGAAGGAGTCCTGTACTTAATAATGGCACAGCTAGTGCCAGTGTTACCCAGTCGTTGCTAAACCAAGTCGCGCGTATCCACTCTAAATCACGATACTGTTCAGGGAAAACCAATCCCAGTACAGCTTGCCCAATCATGAGCAATAAAAGTATTACTGAGAGAGTGTATGGTACCTTCATCTACCGTAGTATTACTGAGAGAGTGTATGGTACCTTCATCTACCGTTCTATAGCCTCCTACTAGTCCGTCAGTTTTGAAAGGATGGGTTGAGTTGGGACAAAAGTGACAGATGTTGACTTTGTAGCGGTCATATTTTTTACTTCATGAGACGTTAGTATCTAGATAGAAGTTACGCATTGACAATTTAAGCCAATTATGCAGGAGTGCCTTCCGATTGAGGAAGATTCTGAACAATATATTCGCGTATCACAGAGGTAAATAAGTTTTTTTGCAGTTCATACCAA